>NZ_JACARN010000079.1:0-31549 GCF_013386605.1 Pseudomonas sp. IPO3749
CTTTTTCAGAGTTTCCCTAGATCGTTTCGTTCAGTCTGAAGATAACCCAGCCTGGGAGGGTTCCATGAGCACGGTCGCCATACTGCTGTCGGCTTTCATTCTCTCGGTGGTCGGCCTGCTTGTGTTCATTGTGAGCATTCGCTACGGGTTACTGGACGGTTCTCAGAAGGCGGCTGAGGTGATATTTGCGCCGGAAGAGATCGGCCGAACCGAAGAACCTTCGGTCACTGGCAAGCAGCGTTCCGGATTGCAAACAATTGCGAGCCCCACTGAATTACCCAAGCCATCTCCCGCACTGGATTCGGAATTGACCGAACGAGCCGAAGCCGATCGGTCCTCATCACAACTGGTGTTCCTCTTTCTGTGCTGCGCCATGGTGTGGTTGCTTGTGGCTTCGCTGGCCGGGTTGACAGCGTCACTCAAGCTGCACATGCCCGATCTTCTGGCTTCGCAGGCCTGGCTGACTTTTGGGCGCATCCGCACCATCCATCTGAATGCCGTGGCCTATGGCTGGGCGCCAATGGCCGGTCTTGGCATCGCCCTCTTTGTCTTGCCGCGCGTGTTGAAGACGCGCCTCGTTGGCGGCAATTACGCGATTCTGGGTGCCATGATGTGGAACGCCGGTTTGGTTGCTGGCCTGGGAAGTATCGCGGTCGGCATCTCCGACGGTTTGGAATGGTTGGAGATTCCCTGGCAGGTCGGCATCGTGTTCGTTGTGGGCGGCGCTTTGATCGGCATTCCGTTGGTGCTGACGCTACTGACACGCCGCGTCAGCCATCTGTACGTTTCCGTCTGGTACATGGGGTGCGCACTGTTCTGGTTCCCGGTGCTCTACCTTGTCGCCAAGATTCCCTCTGTGCATTTCGGCGTCGAACAGGCAACCATGAACTGGTGGTTCGGGCACAGCGTGCTCGGCTTGTTCTATACACCGCTTGCCCTGGCATCCACCTACTATTTCCTACCAAAGATCATAGGCCGGCCGATCCAGTCATACGGCCTGTCGCTGCTCGGCTTCTGGACGCTCGCATTCCTCTACGGACAGGTGGGTGGCCACCATCTGGTGGGCGGGCCGGTCCCCGGCTGGTTGGTCACGCTATCCATTGTGCAAAGCATGATGATGATCATCCCCGTCATTGCGTTCTCGGTGAACCTGCACCAGACCATGCGCGGCCACTTCAAGGCGCTGCTGTATTCGCCAACACTGCGCTTCGTGACCTTGGGAGGCATGATGTACACCCTGAGTTCGCTCCAGGGGGCCTTTGAAGCCCTGCGCAGTGTCAACGTCATCACCCATTTCACGCATTACACGGTGGCGCACTCTCACCTCGGGCTCTACGCCTTTGTGAGTTTCGTCTTCTTCGGTTCGATCTATTTCATCGTGCCGCGCATCACGCAGCGGGAATGGCCATACCCGGGCCTGATAACTGCGCATTTCTGGTGTGTTGCGATAGGAATTACCATCTATGTTGTCGGCCTGACCATTGCAGGGACGCTGCAGGGCCTGGCCATGCTGGATGCATCAAAGCCATTCATGGATTCGGTCACGCTAACGGTGCCTTACCTGCAGGCCCGTTCACTGGGCGGAGGACTGATGGTCCTGGGGCACATGCTCTTCATCGCCAATTTCGTCTGCGTCATCCTGGGGCTGGGCCCCAACCGGGACAAGCCAGCCTTGTTCCAGCTTGCCGATCTGGATAAGGCAGGAGCTAGCTCATGAGGAATGTCGGCTTATTGATCAGTGCCGCCATGGTCATGCTGGCGCTGGCCGCCAGTGCGCTGGTGGTGCTCCCATACATGCAACTGCGGGGAGTGAAACCCCTGCCTGAGCTGAAGCCTTATACATCGGCCCAACTCCGGGGCCGGCAGGTCTATATCAGCAATGGTTGCCTCTACTGTCATTCGCAACAGCCGCGGGACCCGTCTTTCGCGCCCGATGACAAGCGCGGATGGGGCAGACCATCCGTGGCAGCGGACTACTACTATGATCGCCCGCACCTGCTGGGCACCATGCGCACCGGGCCAGACCTCTTCAACATCGGCGCACGCCAACCCAGTGCGGACTGGCATCTTGGGCACCTGTACCAGCCGCGAGCATACGTGCCGCAGAGCATCATGCCGAGCTACCCCTACCTGTTCGAAGTCAAGGAAACCGCCGACCCAGACGAACGGGTCGTAACGTTGCCGCCCGGCGCCGCGCCTGCTGGCAAGGTAGTGGTGGCAACTCCCGAAGCGCTCGACCTGGTCGCGTACTTGAAGGCGCTCGATCACACCTACTCCGCCCTTGCTGAGCCCGGTGACGCCGCGGGCAAGGCAAGCAGATAGCGCCTGCATGCGCTGTTGACTTCCGGGAGCCGATGCCATGCCAGACAGCCCGTCCCCCATTCCGCCTTCTCCCCAGGAGCAGCGGGAGCTTGCAGATCCGCATGAGGCATATACGCCGATTCCCCGAAGTATCTTGCTGCTGGTGGCTGTGCTGGTTCTGTGGGGTATTTATTACATTGCACAGGCCCCGATCAACATCCCTTCCGAACTTGGCGATGGCCGTACGGTCAGCGCGCTGGAAGGCAAGAAGGTCGCGAGTGGCGGCGCGGCGGACGGAGCGGCACTGTATTCGGCGAATTGCGCCGCCTGTCACCAAGCGACGGGGCTGGGCTTGCCAGGAGTATTCCCGCCGCTGGAAGGCTCGGAATGGGTGCTGGGAAAGCCGGAAACTGTGGTGGCAATCGTTCTGCACGGCATTACCGGCCAGTTGACGGTCAAGGGCAACACGTTCAACGGCGCCATGCCGCCATTTGCCACCCAGCTCGGCGACGCCGAGATTGCCGCCGTGCTGAGCTATGTGCGTAGTCAATGGGGCAACACAGCACCGCCTGTATCGCCAGAGCTGGTCGGCCAGGTCCGCGCCGCAACCAAGGACAAGACGAGCCCCTTTGAAGGCGATAAGGAACTGGGCGCGCTGAAGCAGTGAACATCATGGATTCTCGGACTCCGCACCGACCGCCCAGCCTGCGTGCGGCGGCGATTGCCTGTGTCGTGCTTTGCGTTGGTTTCGTAGTGGTGCTGTCCTGCCTCACCCGTGGGTTTGAGGTGTGGACACTGGACGACCGTCGAAGTGACGAAGTCGCAGTAGGCAAACTGGTTGCCCCGCCCGTGGTATTGCGTGATGTGCTCGGGATCCGATTCTCGCCCTGGGGGCTGGCGCCCCGGTCTGATTCGGTGTACCTGGTCGATTTCATCTATACCCACTGTGAGACGGTATGCGCCGCGCTCGGCAGCGAGTTCTACCGCCTTCAGCAGCGCATTCTGGCACTGGGGCTGGAGGATCGGGTCAGACTCCTGTCCATTTCCATTGACCCTGTCTACGACGAGGCGCCACGCCTGGCAGCCTATGGAGTACGTCAGCGCGCCAACCCCGCGATTTGGCGAATCAGTGCCCCCGCAACGCCTGAAGCCCTGAAGGTTCTCTTGCGCTCGCTCGATGTGGTAGTGATCCCCGATGGGCTCGGGGGATATGTCCACAACGGCGAGATTCACCTGATCGACGGAGGTGGCACCGTGCTTGGATTGTTTGACTTCACCGCATTCGACCGGGCCCTCGAAGTAGCGCGGCTACACCGGCGATGAAACCTGCTAAAAGTGTCACGACCCTGCACCCGGTACATTGGCGCACCGAGTGGGTTTCATGCTCTCTCCTCTTGCTACCTGCCGTCTTGTTGGCGGCACCTGTACGGGAGTTGATGGAGGCCAGCATGGCGCTACAGATGCTGATCGCGTTTCCGCTCCTTGTGGCGTCCGGTTTCTCGGCGTCTGTCCTGTTGGCGCGCAGGCACCATGAAGGTCTCTTCGTGGAAGCGGTAATGCGCATGGGGCTGGCACCGCTGCTTGGCACCTCCCTTTGCCTCATGTTCTGGATGGTGCCGCTGGCGCTCGATCTGGCCAGACTCGATGCCGGGGTCAATGCTTTCAAGTATGGATCGCTGATCCTGGCCGGCGTTGCGTTACAGCACGGGCTGCGGCGGGCGCCAGCGGCTGTGCTGCTGTTCTTCGGGGGCAATCTGGTCTGGACGCTAGCCACCGTAGGCTTGCTGTTTCGGGAAGCGCAAAGCCGGCTCTGTGCCAATTACCTGCTAGCTGACCAACAGCTGACAGGAACCGGATTACTCCTGTACGCGATTGCGTTCGCCATCGGACTGGCCCTGCATTTGCTCCGGCTGCCCGGGTATGGATTCTCTTCGCCGCCCCAGGCACGGGAGACCGATGAATCGTAGGTGGCAGCATTCTTGCCGAGACTTCATCGTGAACTGCAGTTACCGCTACCCCCAAGGGAAACTCATTGCATTGGGCCTCGTCGATTCGGCGGTCAACCAGCAATAAACCAACGATTCGTCAATCCACAACGGGTGGCCTAGCAGTCGCGGCACGCACACGCACGTCTACAAATCCGGACCACCGTGCTCAATGACTGGACCAGCTTCGGCCGCATTTTGAACGATAGACACGTCACTGCGAGCTTCTTCGCGGGTGCCGTAGGTTTTCCGTCGGATGCGTTCCCGCTTGAGCAACTGCAAAAAAGCTTTCCGCCACCGCGTTGTCGTGACAGTTGCCGCGTCGACTCATGCTGCTGATTAGGTTGTTGGCCTTGAGGAAGCTTTGCCAGTCCGGGCTGCTGAACTCGCGGCCCTGGTCGGAGTGGATCATCACTTCCCGCTTGGGTTTCCGCCGTCCCACCGCCATCGACAGGGCATCGATGGCCAGGTCGCTGCACATCCGTGGCTTCACTAACCCGCGATGGATCATCACTTCGCCGGCGCGGTGGATATAGACGACGCATCCAGCCCGGGCCAGATCATCTGCCGCATAAACGCGGGTAGTACTGCGTTCCAAGGCTTCCAGCCCCTCGCGGGCCTCATCGATCAAGGCATCACATTCGTCCACCTTGTCGAAATCCTCAGCCTCGGCAGCGGCCTCCATTTCGGCCTCCAGCTTCACAATGTCCGCCTCCAGGCGGGCCTTCTCGGTCAGATGCTCGGGAGTCGGGTCAACCGGCTTCGAATGCACACGCGAGAAGAGGGACAAATCCACGCCACGAGGCGCTATGTCGACCCACTTCCAGCCCTCTGCGCGCAACGCCTCGGCGTTTGGCCCCAGCTTCTCGCAGGCCAGCCGCTCAAGCATGGCCAGATCGGTGATATAGGCGTCATCGTCATTGCTGAACAGATCACGGTGCAAATCCCCGCCGGCGCTCACGTACTCATCCAGGCCGACAAAACGGGCCACAGCATCATGGCGCACCTGCACGTCCTCACGGGTCAACGCTCGGCGCAGGTCATGCGGATGGCGGTTGTAGCTCGGCACGTCATAGAACGCGGCTTCCTGGGCTACATGGTCATCGGTAAGAGACAGCGCCATCAGCTGCTCAAGCGAAGCACCGCCCTCCCGGTAAGTCGCGATCAGGCGCGGCGAAACACTGGCCAGCTTTAGGCGCCGTTTCACCACCAAAGGGATCACGCCGAAGCTTGCCGCGATGTCCTCCACCGGGATGCCGGCATTCGCCAGTTCCTGGAAGGCCATGAACTCATCAGCCGGGTGCATGCTCTCGCGCTGGACGTTCTCGGTCAGGCTCGCAGTGAGGGCCACTGCCTCCGGTACCACCAGGCACATAATCAACGTGTTCGCGGATAGCTTCTTCTCGACCAACGCCTGCAGCTTCGACAGGCGGCGCCCGCCGGCGGCGACATCGTAGAAATCGTCACCGGCCTCGATCACCACCAGATTCTGCAGAAGCCCTTGGCTCTGAATGCTCGCCTCCAGGGCGTTCCCGCTATCCTCGCCTACCTCACCTGTCCGGACGTTCTTTTCCCACCGGCGCAACTGCTTGAGCGGGATTTCCTTCCACACACCACTCGGGATGCCCTTCGGTTTTGCCCGACTTTCTTTGCTAGATGCTCCTTGAGCCGGCTTTTGCTGTTGCTTCTGAGTGTTGTTGTTCATTTCAGGTTTCTCCTGGTTGCTGCTGATGGGAACTTGCTTCGCTGAGTGACCTTTTCGCCGTGAGCCCAGGAGGGCCTGGCTCATCAGGACAGGAGGCAGGGGAGAAACCTGAAGCCGCAGCCGCACGCGCAGCGGATGGACCGGGTGAGGGGTTCAGCGCAGCGGCCCTTGTCGCCTGGCCGAGCCAGGTCATCGTCCAGGGCGTGCGAAAAGGGTGCGCCGGGAAGCGCGCTGAAGTTCGTCAGTGGCGCAGGACAGGGGAAATGGACGACGCGGGCGGCAGCCCGGGCAAGCGGAGCGCGCAGCGCCGGCACGGTGCGGAGACTCGAGCAATGGAAGGCCGCAGGGGCGAGACTCATGCGCTCCATCGTGGGGCTCGATGCGCAGCACGACAGCGCGGTCCGTAGAAACGAGCCCAGACCTAGGCGCCCGTTGTGAGAATGGCAGTCCTCGATAGGAACACTGTCCATAGAGAAAAATTTTCCCTACAATCCTGCCTATGGCCACCGTACACAGCGACCGTAACTGGAAAATCAAAATCTACCCGGACGACCACGCGCCGCCGCACTTCCATGTGCAAACGCCCGACGGCGAGTCGCTGGTGGAGATCGACGGGCTCAAGGTTCTCGGCAAAGGTGCCGAGCCCAAGGCCCTGAAGGCCGCCCTGGCGTGGGCGGCTGACCACACGGCTGATTTGCAGCGCGTGTGGGATGAGCAAAACCGGAGGAACTGACCCATGACCAGCAAAGCCAAGATCAACAGCGTGGAGCCCATTGCCGGCAAGCATGCCTTGCTGGTGGTGTTCGCCAACGGTAAGCGCTACCGCGTTGACCTGCGCGAGCACATCCGCAGCTTCCCAGTCCTCAAGCCACTGGAAGATCTGGCGCTGTTCAGCACCGCCCAGGTCGGTGAGTGGGGCTTCGATGTGACCTGGGGCGATGACCTGGAACTGGCGGCTACCACCCTGCACCGGCTGGCGCTGGAGCAGGCCGGTGAGGTGATGCCCGTTCAGGCGTTCAAGCGCTGGATGGCCGCTAACAAGCTGTCGTTGACCACTGCCGCCGTCGAGTTGGGCTTTACCCGCCGCACCATCACCGCCTACAGCAGCGGCACGGCGCTGATTCCCAAGCATGTGGCCTTGGCCTGCAAGGGCTGGGAGTTCGAGCACAAGGGCAAGAAGGCGGATAAAGCTGAGGGTAAAAAGGCGCGGCGTATCGCTTGATGTTCGGCTGCTCGCGGTAGCCTCGGCGTCGATTGCGGACTGACGATCCAGGGCCATCTGGATCAGGGTTTCGCGGGTGGCCAGGATCTGCTCCTTGGCAATCGGCACCACCAGGGCCAGAGCGTCGACCAGGGCAAGCATCTGCGCGTGGTTCTTGATGATCCGCTCCACCCGGATGTCGCGGAGAGCGCGCAGGGTCATCTCGTGCTGGCGGAACTGAGTGCGGAACACCTCCCGCACCTTGCCCTCAGCCTTCACGGCGTGCAGCAGGAACTGGCTGACATCCTCCGCACTGACGAATACCGCGCGTTCCAGCAGATGCTTTTGAATGACCCCGAAGCCGGGGTCGTGATTGCCCATACCGGGGGACTACGAAAAATCCGCCTCGGCGATCCCAAACGCAACAAGGGCAAGCGTGGCGGTATCCGGGTCATCTACTACTACTGGCACACCGGCACGCAATTCTGGCTCTTCACCGTCTACGACAAGGACGAACTGGACGACCTGAGCAACGACCAGCGCAAGGCACTGAAAGCGGCGCTGGAAAGAGAAGTCAAAGCGAGAACGACCCCATGACCAAGCGCGACATTTTTGCCGAACTCATGCAAGGCTTCGACGACCTGGCCGCCGAACGCGAAGGCAAGCTGACCCTGCGCACCCACAAGGTCGAGGCCAAGCCTCTTGAGCCAGCCACCGGCCAGGAAATCCAGGCTATCCGCAAGAAGCTCAAGATGTCCCAGGCGGTGTTCGCACATGCCCTGCACGCCAAGCCGGCCACCCTGAAGAACTGGGAACAGGATCGCTCCACCCCCAACGACCAGGCCACCGTCCTGATCCGCCTCCTGGGCAAGCACCCCGAGTTGATCCAGGAACTCGCCTGATCCAGCCGACGAGGGCACGTTTAGCTGCCCTTATGTCCTACACACCAGGGCAATGAGTGGGGCGAAAGCAGCCGCTAGCCAGAGGCCGCTTTGGCCAAAAGCCGCCGCTCAACGGCTCACGCAACTTTCGAGCTGGCAAGGAGCGTACGGCCCTCAGCTAGGCGACTGCATGCGGTGTTTGCGCTGCGGGTGGAATTAAGTGCACTGACTTCGCTCGCGAAGCCACCCGGCATGTGTTTCGATGTCCAGTGCCCGCTATCGAGCAAACATTCGGAGTCCTTCAAGTGGATGAACAAGCGAAATTAGCGCTGAGCGCCCTGGGCCTTGCGTTGCTGTACCGCAGGCCCTCAGCGGCACACCCTGGCCGTGATGACGGGTGGGTCGTTGCGGGAAGCTCGCTTGATCCACTCTGCGGGCGGACAACCCACCACATTGGCGAACACCCTGGAGAACGACGCCTGGGAGCTGTAACCGACCGATGAAGCGATCACTTTGATCTGCACGCCATCACGCAACAAGTCCTGGGCGACCTTCATCCGCCAGTGGGTGATGTAGCCCATCGGGGAGTTGCCCATGATCTCGGCGAAATAGGCCGAGAACCTGGATCTGGACATGTTCGCCAGGCGCGCCATCTGATCGACACTCCAAGGGGCCTCGGGCTCTCCGTGGATTCGGCTGAGCACCGTAGCCAGGCGTGCATCCTGCAGCGCGAACAGCAAGCCGCTGGAAATCCTCCCTTCCTCCACTGCGCGCCTAACCAGCAGCACGAATACGTACTCGAACAGCAGGTTCAAGGCTTTCGAGCGACCCGGGGCCTGCCCAAGGAACTCGGACACCAGCGACCCCATCGCAGGGGCCAGGTGCTCCAGGGTGTCCAGCGGAAACACCAGCGTTTCCTGCAGTCCGAGGTGCAACGGCCCCGGGAAGTTGCGGCCGAACTGGAACGAGGCGCAGATCAGTTCCGCCGGCTGCTCCGAGCTGGATCGCAGTTGGTAACGGCAACTGCTCGGGCAGAACAGCACCGCCGGCTCGTTGATCGAAATCTTCGGCACCCCGGGCTGAACTATATCGATGCCGCCCCGCTGAATGACGTGGATGAACGCCATGCCTGGCGGCTTGTCCAGCACCAGCGTCCCGTCTACCGGACCTGCGAAGAACAACCGGCCCTGTAGGTTGGTTCGGTCGAAGAACTCTGAAAGGACATCCATAAAAGAGACAACTCGCAAAAGATTCGGTACGTCCTGGCAAAAGCCCCGGGCGCCACGGAAATATGATTCAACTGTCGCCGATGGTAACCATGAGCCTTCCAGCCCGCCACGGCGAAAACGACTTGTCCTATCGCCGACCGGAGTTCCCGCCATGAGCCACGAGCCACGTCCCATCGCCCCGCAATACAAAGACCCCCGCGGACCCTGCTTTGCCCGACCCGGGCATCCGTTTTTGCGCAGGACGATCTGGCATGAAGCGGCCTGAACGCTCCCCTACGCCAAGCGTGGCGCGTACCGTTGTGTCGCACTAACCCTATCGCTAGCGTATCGCCCAAGCCACGCAAAACTCTTGCGCGGCCTCGGGCAGCCGTAATGCCGAGAGAACCAATATGAACGTGCCCGTCTTGATCGCTACCCGCCCCCTGCCCAAGTCGCACATAGAACGCCGCATAGGTCAGTGGCTGCCTGAGGCGAAGTGGACACTGACACCTCAGACGGAGGATGGGCGCCTTTGGTTACTGAGGCTCTCAACAGAGCCATGCAGCGAGTCGGTTCAAAGGATGCTTCAAACACTAATGGAAAGCGATTGGCTGATAGGGATGGACTTCTCCTACCAGGATTGAGAAGCCCTGTTAGGCAGCCGCGCTGTTTGCGTCAGGGTACAGGTGCCATAACAACTTACCTTCGGACAACGAAACGAAGATGTTATCGCGGACGATGTTCACCTCCACCGCGAGCACTCGGTTAACACCATGTTTGATGAGCAGCCAGAGGCTCCAGGAGATGAGTTCGGCCTGCTACGGCGTGATGAATTTTCGGGCACTAGCTAACGCTGGGCTATCTCAGTCCGATGGAGTTTGAACGGCGATCAGCGATCAGTAGCTCTTAACTACCTGTCCACCAGCTCCGGGACAGACCATTGTTACCCGACGCACGATCGGGGAGATTAAAGAGGAACTCGGCTTGCCGGCATCAGCTGTGTTCCATGGGTATGTCGTTCACATCCCCAGCGCAGATGAGTTTCTCCTAGAGTTTGTGGATTCGGACGCCGCAACGTCACGACTGTTCACCAACAGCCCCTCTCAAGCTCAACGTTTCCACGAATTTGAGGAGGCCTACCATCTCATTAGAAAGGATAAAGGCGAAATAGTGTCCGGCCTCTTCGAGACTGAAAACCAGTACCTAATTTCTCAGGTCGCATAGGGTCTTCTCCCGATCCGGATCACAGCAGTCCCGCAACCACTTGGGACAGCAGGCTTGGCTCGGTCTAGTAATGACCCGTCTGCTAAATACTCATGCGTGAAGGGAGCGTCCACGATATTTTGAAGGCGGAAGCTGCGCTTTTAACCTCTCATTTTCTTTTGTTAGCTCAATTATAGTTTCATGAGCTTGCACCAATAAACTTTGAGCTAGATCCCGATCAGCTGCTAGGGAAACCCTTAAAAATACTTCCTGAATCTGGTGAAATACGCCAATCCCGTTGCCCGGGTTTCCCGCTGAAGCAGATGACCTTCGCCGACGCCGAGCACGCCGGCAAGCGCAAGCAGACCCGCAAGGACTTGTTCCTGATCGAGATGGAGCAGGTGGTGCCGTGGCAGGGCTTGATCGCCCTGATCGAGCCGCATTACCCGAAGGGCAAAGGTGACCGTCCGTCATATCCGCTGCTGGCGATGCTGCGGGTGCATCTGCTGCAAAACTGGTTCCGTTACAGCAATCCGCCGATGGAGGAAGAAGTTTTACGAGACCACCATCCTGCGCCAGTTTGCCGAGCTGAGCCTGGGGCAACCACTATCCTGAACTTCCGCCGCCTGCTGGAGAAGCTTGAGCTGGCGGCTGGAATTCTGGCCGTGATCAATGGCTACCTTGGGGATCGTTGCATGTCGCTGCGCCAAGGTACCATCGCCAATGCCAGGCAGCACGACCGAAACCGGATCTGCAACGTGCTGAGTTTACTTTGAAGCGTTCGCTAGATTGCGCCCGCCGTCAGACCTCCCTCGGCTGAGAGCTGCGGCCAGCTATCACGCTGGCCCGGTTACGTGCCTTGCAAGGCCGCGATGGCGAGGCCTTGCAAGACGCTGTCGGATGTCTACCTGCAGTTCAAAGAGGGCTTCGACTCGATCAATCTGAGCGCGCGAGTCAGTTGCTGCGGCAACTGCCTCATGCCGAAAGCCTGCACTGCGCGATTCTGGAGAGTCCGGTGACCGGTCTTGGCCTGAACTCCTGACGCGCTGCGATCAGGCTTTACCCCCAAGCAGCGCTACGGCTTCATCGGTAGTCCATAGGGCGTTGGCCATGAAACGGTAATTGATCAACGCCGCGTGATAACCATCCCCGTCGGGCAGTTTTGGTCCCGCGACGGCATCGCGCACCACGGCGACTTCAAAGCCTTGCTCCAACAGATCACGCATGTGTGACTCGACGTACAGGTTGGCGAGCATGCCCGTCAGGATCACCTGATCGACGTGCTGTTTACGCAGCTGCAGGGTTAGGTCGTTGACCTGTGGGCCGTACAGTTTATGTGGCGAACATACGATGGTTTTGTTGTCCTCGATGTAGGGTTTGAACTCGGGCATGAAATCGCTCCCCGAATTGAGGAACCCCTCCAGGCTCAAGGCACTTGGGCGAACAAATATCTTGATATCGTGTTGGAATTGCTCCGCGGGACCCTGGATCTGCCACTTGTGATCATGGGGATAGTAATAGTGCGGTGAGATGGCCACGGTGATATCCGCCGCTTTCGCTGCTTTGAACAAGCGCAGCAGATTGGCCACTAGGTTTTGCTCGGTCACGCTTTCGCCTACCACCGCCCAGGCTTTGCCTTTATCACTCATGAAGTCAATTTGCGGGTCGATGACGACCAGCGCCACATGGGCGATATCGAGCTTCATCGTCGACTTGGGCAGCGCCGGATTTTTCGGGTCGGCGTACTTTTCCTGAGCTGAGGCCGCTGGCTTGTCGGTGGCGAAGGCGGGAAGGGTGGTTGCCGCTGCGGCGGCCATAGCACCGACGACAAAGGAGCGTCGGCCAATAGGACGGAATGTTTCGGACATTTTACTTCTCCACTTGAGTAAGCGCCGTAGGAACGTTAGAGATCCCTAATGAGCCGTTCTCCATGGGGTTCAGTCAGACCGTGCGGCGCCTGGATGACGGCCTGCAAACCCTCCCCGTTCAGGCCGCGAAGGCGGGCCGCTCCAGTTGCTGGCCGAGATAGCGACAGAAGTACGAGCGCAACCAGCGCTCGCGCGGGTCGTTGTGGCTCGCGCCGCGCCAGGCCATGAACAGGTCAGGAGTCGATAGGTCCAGCGGAGCGAACTCGATGTGCATTCCTTCCAGCCGCGCCATAACCTTGGCGACGTAGTCCGGCACGATGGCGACCATGTCGCTGCCGGCGAGCAGCGCGGGCAAGGCGCTGAACTGCGGCACCACAGCACCACCTTGCGCTGCCGCCCTACCAGACTCAAGGCGTGGTCGATATCGTCGATGACCTTCCTCATCGTGAACAACTACATCGACGGTGGCAGCGTATGCCGCAACCACAAGTGCGGCTCGATTGATTATCGGGAGTGCCGGAAGGGTGCGAAACAGTTCTTCAAAGATGAATGCCGTGTTTGGGGAGAACGGTGGCAGAACGACCGAGAGCCGCGAAGCGACCGCATGAAGCAGAGGTATTGCTCGGCGGCGAGTAGCTTTAGCCCTATGGGTTAGAACCCTGCCAGGATCGGCAGCAATCGGCCGATTGTGTTGAAAAAGTCGGTGCCTTCCCGCTTCGCCTGCGAAGAGCCTCAGAAACGCCAAATTTGGACGTCGCTACGTGAAATCTGAAGCAGTAAAGGACCGCATTAGACTGAGATTTCAGCGTCAGGCATGTACTTTCGTGGACTGAGATCACAGAGGGACTTTTTCAACAGAATCGGTCGGTTGCTGCCCTTCAGTGCCTGGCTAACGCACTCCCCCTGAGTGGCACCCGCTGACACTGATCACCTGCAAACAGCTGGTCAGCGTGAATGCAAAATGGCTGGTCAGTTGGTATGCAAACAGGTGGTCAAGTTAGTGCAATTACGCAGCTTATTTCCCAATGAAGTAGAGGTTACCTTTTTTGTTGTAGATCGCAGCAGGCCTAAAATCTTTCGGCCAGTTTTTTCCTGGGTAGTAGGCATACATCCAGTCAGGAAGGTACTTAGTGATTCCGGCCAAAGCATCCTGACCGTCCATGTCCGCTCTATTCGCATCAGCATAAAGCTCAAGCGATGGATCGGTCAGAAAGATGGGGCCATACGCCTTTCGCGCGAAAATGAAGGACGGAGCGTCGCTCGCAGGAGCATTAAACGGGGTGGGATTCCCTCTTGCTAGATCGATAAATTTGTCGAATTTTTTACCTGACCCATCAGCGTATTGGGCTGGCTCATGCCGTAAATTGGAAATCTTCCCATTGAAGTATTTCTGTCTGGCCTCAAGCCAAACTGACTTGACCAACAAGGAGGCATCCGCCGTTGTGGAGGCACGCTCCTTTGGCACCCAGGCAACGACCTGGTAGTGATAAACAGGGCCACCACTACCGCTAAAAAGGAACAGTCCCAGACCCAGCGAAGCCGCCCCTGCACTGCTGAACCCTGTTGGTGGGGCTACATACCCCAGACCACCTATAGCAAGATCGCCTACGCTTCCAGCGGTCGATTGGTGAGTCAAACTGGCAACATCACCACCTGTCATTTCGAGCGGAATATCGCGCTGGCCTTCGATGCGCATGGCTTCTAGAACCAGCATGGCATCAGACCACTTCTCGCGAGGTACGTCCTTCGGCTCCGGCAGGGTGACCTTAGGAGAGCTGGAACACCCAACCAAGAGGGCAAAGATCAGCGAGCCAATGCCGGCCCTCAGTGGAATTTGCTTATGCATAGTGAACTCCTTTTCTGTATGCCTTCAGGCTACGTGCACTTGGCGTAATCCCAAGAAAAAGCCAGCATAACCAGACTGTGTAAAAGCCTGGCCGTCTTCGCATCCACCCCACATCCCTGGATGGGAAAAACTTAAACCTCGTCCGGCCGGTCTGCCTTAACGCTACCCATGTAGCGGTACAAGGTGGTTCGAGATACCCCGTATTGCCTAGCGACATGCGCAACCTGTATTTCCGGGTCCCTAAGCAGGGCCTTCATCTCTCGGATTTGTCGCTCACTCAAAGCAGGTTTTCGACCACCTATGCGCCCTCGAGCTCGCGCAGCCTCCAAACCTGCCTTGGTGCGCTCTCGTATCAGATTCCGCTCGAATTCAGCCAACGCCGCGAACACGTGGAAAATCAATTTCCCCGCAGCACTGGCCGTCTCGATGCGCTCATTGATGGATTCGAAGCCCACACCCTCTTCTTCCAGTCGGCTAACAATCCCAACCAGATCAGGCAGGGAACGACCAAGGCGGTCCAACCTCCACACTACCAAGGTGTCGCCACCCCGAACCGCCTTCAGACATTGCTCCAGTTCTGGTCGATCCACAGACCGACCACTCATGGTCTCCTCGTAGATCGTGTCACACCCAGCTAAGGCGAGAGCATCACGCTGCAGGTCGAGATTTTGGTCATCTGTAGAGACTCGGGCGTATCCAATCCGCTTTCCCATACGTTTTTCTCACATAGATTTTGGTACGGGAAACGTGACAGCAAACTGGGAAATCCCAAGTCGAAAAGGTGTCACTTTCAGAAGGCGACAGCACGAAATATCAAAAGTCGACCGCACGGTCTTTTCTGACGTTGGAGTCGCCTCAGAAAACGGAAAATAAAGCACGCTAAGGCGTAGTTCCCTCGGGCTACACCGCGTCCGCACTGCGCGGTTCTTTCTTCCCTTGCAGTGACGCAATCAGCGGGCAGGAAACGTTCCCCTTCCGCGCATGGCAGGCGCACACCAAATCAGACAGCACGGCCTCCATGCGCGCCAGGTCAGCCATCCTCTCGCGCACGTCCTTGAGCTTGTGCTCGGCCAGGCTGCTGGCTTCCTCGCAATGGGTGCCATCCTCCAGCCGCAGCAGCTCGGCGATCTCATCCAGGCTGAAGCCCAACCGCTGGGCTGATTTCACGAAGCGCACCCGCGTTACATCCGTCTCGCCATAGCGGCGAATGCTGCCGTAAGGCTTGTCCGGTTCCGGGAGCAAGCCCTTGCGCTGATAGAACCGGATGGTCTCCACATTGACCCCGGCCGTCCTGGCGAAAACGCCAATGGTCAGGTTCTCCAAATTGTTTTCCATATCGCTTGACTCCGTACATAACTACGGAAGTAAGCTTAAGCTATCCAATTCAGATTCGAAAGGACAAACGTATGTCTGAACCTCAAAACGGGCGCGGCGCGCTCTTCACTGGCGGGCTGGCCGCCATCCTCGCCTCGGCTTGCTGCCTCGGGCCGCTGGTTCTGATCGCCTTGGGGTTCAGCGGCGCTTGGATCGGCAACTTGACGGTGTTGGAACCCTATCGCCCCATCTTTATCGGCGTGGCGCTGGTGGCGTTGTTCTTCGCCTGGCGGCGCATCTACCGGCCGTCAGCCGCCTGCAAACCGGGTGAGGTTTGCGCGATTCCCCAAGTGCGAGCTACTTACAAGCTCATTTTCTGGGGCGTGGCCGTGCTGGTTTTGGTCGCGCTCGGATTTCCCTACGTCGTGCCATTTTTCTATTGATCACAGGAGTTCACCATGAAAAAGCTGCTTTCCGCCCTTGCCCTCGCTGCCGTTGTTGCCCCCGTGTGGGCCGCCACCCAGACCGTTACGCTGTCCGTACCGGGCATGACCTGCTCGGCCTGTCCGATCACTGTCAAGAAGGCGATTTCCAAGGTCGATGGCGTCAGTAAAGTTGACGTGACCTTCGAGACGCGCGAAGCGGTGGTCACCTTCGATGATGCCAAGACCAGCGTGCAGAAACTGACCAAGGCTACCGAGGATGCGGGCTACCCATCATCAGTCAAGAACTGATCATGAAAGACCCGAAGACACTGCTGCGGGTCAGCATCATTGGCACAACCCTCGTGGCGCTGTGTTGCTTCACCCCTGTTCTGGTCATTTTGCTCGGTGTGGTCGGCTTGTCCGCGCTGACCGGCTATCTGGACTATGTGCTGCTGCCTGCGCTGGCGATTTTCATCGGCTTGACCATCTACGCCATCCAACGAAAACGCCAAGCCGATGCCTGCTGCACCCCGAAATTCAATGGAGTAAAAAAATGACCGAAATCACCGTGAATGGCATGACCTGCACATCCTGCGCCACCCATGTCAAAGATGCTTTGGAAAAGATTCCCGGCGTGAATGCCGCTGTGGTGTCCTATCCAGAAAGCCGCGCGCAAGTCATGGCAGACACCGCCGTGAGCCACAACCAACTGCTGGCCGCCATCGCCGCATTGGGTTATCAAGGCTCGATCCGGGTTGGTGATTTCAAAGATGAACCAAAAATCCGTGATGCACTTGAGGGCGCCGGTTTGCATATCGCCATCATTGGCAGCGGCGGGGCCGCGATGGCGGCGGCGCTGAAGGCCGTCGAGCAAGGCGCGACGGTCACGCTGATCGAACGCGGCACCATCGGCGGCACCTGCGTCAATATCGGCTGTGTGCCGTCCAAGATCATGATCCGCGCTGCCCATATTGCCCATCTGCGCCGGGAAAGTCCGTTCGACGGCGGTATTGCGGCAACTGTGCCTGCGATTGACCGCAGCAAACTGCTGGCCCAGCAGCAGGCCCGTGTCGATGAACTGCGGCACGCCAAATACGAAGGCATCCTGGACGGCAATCCAGCCATCACCGTTTTGCACGGTGAAGCGCGTTTCAAGGACGACCAGAGCCTGGTCGTCCGTTTGAACGAGGGTGGCGAGCGCGAGGTAACGTTCGACCGCTGCCTGGTCGCCACCGGTGCCAGTCCGGCCGTGCCGCCGATTCCGGGCCTGAAAGAGTCACCCTACTGGACTTCCACCGAAGCGCTTGTCAGCGACACCATTCCCGCACGCCTGGCCGTGATCGGTTCGTCGGTGGTGGCGTTGGAACTGGCGCAAGCCTTTGCCCGGCTCGGCAGCCAGGTCACGATCCTGGCACGCAGCACCTTGTTCTTCCGGGAAGACCCGGCCATCGGCGAGGCCGTGACAGCCGCTTTCCGCGCCGAGGGCATCGAGGTGCTGGAGCACACGCAAGCCAGCCAGGTCGCCCATGTGAACGGCGAATTCGTGCTGACCACCGGACACGGTGAATTGCGCGCTGACAAGTTGCTGGTTGCCACCGGTCGGGCACCGAATACGCGCAGCCTCGCGCTGGACGCGGCGGGGGTCACTGTCAATGCGCAAGGGGCCATCGTTATCGACCAAGGCATGCGCACGAGCAACCCGAACATCTACGCGGCCGGCGACTGCACCGACCAGCCGCAGTTCGTCTACGTGGCAGCGGCCGCCGGCACCCGTGCCGCGATCAACATGACCGGCGGCGACGCAGCCCTCAATCTGACCGCGATGCCGGCAGTGGTGTTCACCGACCCGCAAGTCGCCACCGTGGGCTACAGCGAGGCGGAAGCGCACCACGATGGCATCGAGACCGACAGTCGCACGCTGACACTCGACAACGTTCCGCGAGCGCTTGCCAACTTCGACACACGCGGCTTCATCAAGCTGGTCATCGAGGAAGGTAGCGGACGGCTCATCGGCGTGCAGGCGGTGGCCCCGGAAGCGGGCGAACTGATCCAGACGGCGGTGCTCGCCATCCGCAACCGCATGACGGTGCAGGAACTGGCCGACCAGTTGTTCCCCTACCTGACAATGGTCGAGGGGTTGAAGCTTGCGGCGCAGACCTTCAACAAGGACGTGAAGCAGCTTTCCTGCTGCGCTGGATAAAAAAGGAGGTTTTCAATGAGCGCCTACACCGTGTCCCGGCTGGCCCTTGATGCCGGGGTGAGCGTGCATATCGTGCGCGACTACCTGCTGCGCGGATTGCTGCGTCCGGTGGCGTGCACCCCGGGCGGCTATGGCCTGTTCGATGATGCCGCCTTGCAACGGCTGTGCTTCGTGCGGGCGGCCTTCGAGGCGGGCATCGGCCTGGACGCGCTGGCGCGGCTGTGCCGGGCGCTGGATGCTGCGGACGGCGATGAAGCGGCCGCGCAGCTTGCCGTTCTGCGCCAGTTCGTCGAGCGTCGGCGCGAAGCGTTGGCCGATCTGGAGGTGCAGTTGGCCACCATGCCGACCGAGCCGGCACAGCACGCGGAGAGTCTGCCATGAACAGCCCCGAGCGCTTGCCGTCCGAGACGCACAAACCGATCACCGGCTACCTGTGGGGCGCGCTGGCCGTGCTCACCTGTCCCTGCCATTTGCCGATTCTCGCCATTGTGCTGGCCGGCACGACGGCCGGCGCGTTCATCGGAGAGTACTGGGGTATCGCAGCCCTCACGCTGACCGGTTTGTTCGTCCTGTCTGTGACACGACTGCTGCGGGCCTTCAAAGATCGATCATGAGCGCTTCCCATTGAGACAAACCACGCTGTCGCTACGTTGCCTCATGCCGGCATCAAATTCGGCTGAGTAGCTTCTCGCCATCTGGACGTAGCTCACCCTTGGGTGAAACATGCCGATACAGGGTCTGCCGCGTGACGCCAAGTTCCTGGCACAGGTCGCCGACCTTGGTCTCTGGCTGACCCATTGCCGCCATCGCCAGCCGCAGCTTGGCGGCGGTCATCTTGAACGGCCGGCCGCCTTTCCGCCCGCGCGCGCGGGCCGAGGCTAGGCCGGCAATCGTGCGCTCCGCGATCAACTCGCGCTCGAACTCGGCCAGGGCGGCGAAGATGCCAAAGACCAGCTTGCCGGCGGCGGTCGTGGTGTCGATGGCCGCGCCGTGCCCGGTTAATACCTTCAAGCCGATGCCGCGCCCAGTCAGGTCGTGCACGGTGTTGATGAGATGTCGCAGGTCGCGTCCGAGCCGATCCAGTTTCCACACGACCAGTGTGTCGCCAGTTCGCAACGCCTTCAGGCAGCTCGTCAAGCCGGGCCGATCCTCGCGCATGCCGGATGCCTGGTCCTCGTAAAGATGTACTGGATCGACCCCGGCGGCAATCAGCGCGTCGCGCTGCAAATCGGTAGCCTGGGAGCCGTCCGCCTTCGATACCCGCATGTAGCCTATCAGCATGTCGTACCTGTCACATATACGTTCGATTATGTGACAGTGTGAGCCAGAAAGTTCTCGCCGTCAAAAACTGTCACTTAACCCGTCATTTAGTCTAAGACCTGCAAACGGCCATTCAGGCTCGTAATGTGACAAAAACTCCGGCGGGATGCCCTCCTTGGTGAACGTGGCGCGCAAACGTTCCAGGGATTCGGGGTCGCGTCGCCCGTAGGACGCCAGTGTGAACAGCAAGCGGGCCGTCTCCGGGTTGTGTCGCGCTTCAATGATGGCCTCATCGATGGCCTGGGCTGCTCGTTGCCAGTGGTTGATGGGTTCCGGCTTCGGCACCTTCGCCGGCAGGCCGTTGGTGAAACCAGTGTGCGGCTCCGTCTGAAACAGCGCGGCCTGTTCCCCGCGCGGGATCAGCGCCTTTGACTCGATCAGCGTGATGGCGGTGGCCGCCGCCTCCAGCATCTGCCACTGCACCGCCGGGGCCAGAATCTCGTAGGGACGCCACAGACTCTGCCCGGCGCGCAGCGGATGGCCGCAGCGCTCCCAGACATGGCGGATGCTCGCCGAGCAACTGCCGCAGTGCGAGAGCGGCGTGTTCAGCTCATCAAGCAGGGTGCGCAGCAGCCGGAACCACAAGCCGGCGTGGACACGCCGACGCGGCAGCTCCACAAAACCCGTCGTCAGCGCCTGCCAGGTGCGCCGGTCCATGCAGGCGATTGCGTCATCGGCAGGGCGCGGCGCAGCATCGGCGATTTCCCACTGAAGATACCGGCCGGGCATGCCCCAGTAGGACTCCAGCCAGCAGCCATGCTGCGGGCAGCTCAGCATCAAGGGGAGCTGCCAGACGAGTAGCACAGCTTGATTCGTTGGATCGTTCAGACACTGCGGACACGCCCGGCGAATCGTCTGGCTCGGTAGCCAGGCACGCCAGCGAGTGATGGACCGCACCTTGCGGGTGCGCTTGGGCAGGAGCACCGCGCATTGGAATGTATAGGTTTCCAAGGCTGCTGGTACCGAATCGTCGAGACTGTCGAGCAGCCACGGCACCCAGCCTGCAAGACTCATGCTGCGCAACCGCTCCAGCTCGACGCCACTGCGCTGGCAGAGCGCCGTCAGCAACGACAAGGATGGTGCGGTATCCAGGTCATCAAGTTGGCTGTGACCAAGATCGTGGGCCAGCAGCTCGTGCACGTCCATCTGGTAGCAGGCGGCGACCCGGTTGAGCCATGAGGACAGGGCTTCGCCTTCCTTGGGTGCCGGATGCAGCGGCCAGCGCGGCGCGGACTTCACATCAGTTCCCGCTCGAACTGTCGCCGCCGCTCACTGGGGCCGATGTAGTCGGCCATGCTGAGCGTGCGGTGGTTGATCGCTTCCTCGCCACTCTCCACGGCGGCGACGGCCGCCGCCACCAGCAGATGTGCAAGCTCGCCGATGGTGCCTTCGCTCCGGGTGAGCAGGTAGCGGGCCATGTCCAGCGTGGCAATCGGGGATGGCCGCCGTAGCGGGAGTGACGCCGCGAAGCTGGCCAGCAGCGAGCAGCAGTCCTCATTGGCCTCCCACGGCGGCAGCAGCATCGGCTCGAAGCGGTTTTCCAACTGATCGTCCGAACGGATGGCCAGGTACGCCTCGCGCGTGCCGACCCCGACCAGGGGGATACGCAGCTCGTTGCCGAGGAAGCGCAGCAGGTTGAGGAACTCGCGCCGGTTAACGCTGTTGCCAGCCAGTACATTGTGCAGTTCGTCGATCACCAGCATGCGCACGCCGACCTTGCGCAGCAGGGCCAGCGCCAGTTGCTCCATTTCCGGCAGCCGTGGGCGCGGGCGCAGCGGCGCGCCCATCGCAGCCAGCAGCGCGACATAGAAGCGGATCACCGATGGCTCTGACGGCATCTGCACGACCAGCACCGGGATATGTTCTTGGTCAGCGTCGGTGCCGACCGGGTGCGCCCGCCGGAATTTCTCGACGATCATCGACTTGCCGTTGTTGGTGGGGCCGACCAGCAGCAGGTTTGGCATGCGTTGCTTGTTCGGCCACGCATACAGAGTTTCCAGCCGGTTCAGCGCCTCGACCGCGCGCGGGTAGCCGATCCAGCGGTCGGCGCGAATGCGCTGGATGCGCTCGTCTGCCGGCAGCCTGGCCAAACCCTGTGCCGCTGGCAGCAGGTGGGACAGGTCAATGACGGGATATTCGTCCACGGCTACCACTCCTCGATCTGATCGAACGGTTTGGCCGGCGGCAGGTTGTCTGCCTGCGGGTCAGCCATGTCCACATCCGGCGGTATGGGCTTGGCCGGTGGCTCCGACGTCTTGAGGTGCTGGCGGCGATCAGCGTCGCGCCGCGCCTTGCGCGTGGCCTTCTGGGCGGTGGTCACGATCTCGCGCATCTGCCCGATCATGCGGAACAGCGCCGACTCGTCCACCTGCTCGCGCCCGAGCTGACGCAATTTGGCCAGCGCCTGGCGTTGTTCCCAGAGGGTGACGGCCGGATGGGACAAGGTGCGGTAGTGGATCTCCAGATAGTGCTGACCTTCCGGTTCCAGTACCCAGATGCGGCTGATGTCGCGCGGATCGCGCCGGATCAGGAAGGCGGGCAAGCGCTCGCGCCGGGCAATCCACGGCTTGAGGGCGTCGGCGTAGTAGTGGATGTGGTCGATGACAAAGCCGGTGCGGGTCAGGGTGCGGCGGATCACCGGCAGGAAATCGACCAAAAACGCGGTGGGGCGGGTAACGACGGCCGGGACGCCAACGCGCTCCACGGCCTCGGCCCAGCGCGCGGCCGGCGGCTGGAGCAGGCCGTTGTGCACGGAGCCGTGATAGGTGCCTACCGCCAACGCGAGCCAGCGCTCCAGCTCGCGCAGCGTCAGGGTGGCCATCTTCTCGGAATCGTACTCGCCGCGCTGGCCGGGATTGGAGAAGGTCGTCCCCGGTAATTCGTCGTGGATCATCTGCATCGCCGTGCCGATGATCCGTTCCACGATGCCGCCGTAGTGCGGCTGGCCTGGTGGGCGATAGTCCAGCCGGATGCCATGCTGTTCGCAGCCACGGCGCAGCGCTTCGCTTTTGAACTCGGCCGCGTTGTCCAGATAGAGCAGCCTGGGCTTGCCGCTCATCGGCCAGTCCATTTCCACATTCAGCCCTTCCAGCCAGGGCCGCTTGTCGCAGGCGGCATGCGCGAGGCATAGGCCGACCGAGACGGCGGACGGCGCTTCCAGCGTGACCACCATGCCGAGTACGCAGCGCGTGAACACGTCGATGGCGAGGGTCAAATATGGGCGGCCAATCGGTTGCCGGTCGCGCTCGTCGACCACGATCAGGTCGATGACGGTGTGGTCGATCTGCACCTGTTCCAGCGGCATGGTGACTTCGGGCGGAATGCCACCCGCGCCTTGCAAGGGACGGGCAGCGTCCTGCCCGCCCCGGCTGCGGGCTATTTTCGCCGGGTGTAGTCCGGCAATCCGCTGGGCCACGGTGTTGCGCGCCGGCACCGGCAGCTTCTGGGTTTTGCACGCCTGCGCGACTTCGCGGTGGAACGCCGCCAGGCTGCGTTTCTGCTTGGTCAGGAAGCGCTTTTGCAGCAGCTCGCGGATGATGCGCTCGACCGGTTCCGGCAAGCGCCCCTTGCCTTTGCCGCCGCCGGATCGGCCGGGCGTCAGGTCTGTTACCAGGCCAGTACCCTGCCGGGCGCGACGGATCAGGACATATACCTGTCGCCGGGACAGGCCCAGCGCTTGGGCTGCCTCATCGGCGGCTTCATGCCCGACCACCTCAAGCGCTGCCAGTGGCCCGATGATTTCCGTCCGGTGCCGGGCTTGCGCCCATGCCTCGTCGGGCAGGGTGGCCACGCCTTGCGCGGCAATCGGTGGAGTGTCTGATGTCATGCCCAAACCTCGCTTTGGTGCACACGAGTATTGAGCATAGTCGAGATTGGTGCAGACGACTCCTGATATTGGGCTGTCAGGAGCCGTATGCACACCAGGCGTTACATCCAGTCAGATGGTGCGGTCGTCTTCTGAAAACGACACAGAAGCTCGCCTGAAATAGGTGTACCCAAAACGACCGTTTACGGGACGGACGGGCTCGTCAATTTCAGGCGCTGAAAGCGACCGAAAACGAACCCCAGAATATTTTTTCTTGCTCAACATTTCCTTTAGCAGCTCAGCACCTGAGCTGAATGGAGGAATGACCATGAAGCAGAGTTTTCACTTGCATTTTGATCGGGACTTGACCAGGGCCGGTTCAGCGATTCTCAGGGAGGCAGTCCGACGCGGGCTCCTCAGTCAACACGAGGCAATGATCCACGAGCAGCAGTGGACCCAGTTCAGTATTTACGCCAAGGAATCTCATGACGTGGATATCCTGGAGCTCGTCAATAAAAAACTGGGGCGGCAATACGGCGAAGAACTCTGCATTCAGGCGTACCACGGCAATCTCTCGCGGCAAGGCGCCGTGAGCCTTCTTGAGACCGTGAGCTCGGTGATGGCCCTTGCAACCAATGGTGATTGGAAAGTCGTGATGTCTGATATTGGCTTTCCAGGTCATGCACGGGTCACGGCTCCATACAGCCTTGATCAAGCGAAGTTCGAAGCCGCAGTGGAAGACGTTCAGGCCCGCCTATCAGAGCATCTCGCGGTGGTGTTGATGTTAGTGCGGCACCTCGGCTTCTCATTGCGCGAAGCTGTTTTCTTTGACGCCCAAGCGGCTCTAGATACAGCCAAGGGGGACGGATGTATTTCCCTGGAAAGCGGCAAAGAAGGGCTATATACGCCCAGGACAATTAACATCTCGATGTCCAAGCACATCGCTATTTTGGAGACCGCATCCGCCGTCCAAGATGTTCATCGCTATCCACAATCAAAGCAAACATGGCGGCTCTGGAAGCAGAACAGCTTACCTGCCGCCAAGGAGATTTTACTTGCTCATGGGCTGAGCTTCCGAGATTGCCGAGCAGCCTTTGCATGCGAGCTTTACAAGCAGTGGTCCGGTCATGAAGCCCCGATTCTTGGAGGCAGCGCTCCCAATGTCGAGGATCTAGAGGCGCGGGAGCACGTCGCCTACGAGCTCGGGAATTTGCGTATCTGGGAAACTGATGCGTACGTCGGTGCCCGAGCCAACCTGAGGATGGAAGCTTCCGGTATTAGTCGCTAAGCCATCACACAGCAGATTTGGGATTACATCAGACCCCCTTAACCTTGGCAGACCTCGAATCACCGGAGTCAGAGATGGATCGTTTGGAGTTGCTTGTATATGCCGTGCTTGCCGTCATCAGTGCGCTGACTATTGCAGGTGTAATTGGCTATATGGTCGCAGCGTATCTGGACAAGAAGCACGGCGACGATTGAGCCTTCAGCGGAGCGACCAGATACCTGAACAAACTGCTCGCTGCCCCTTGGCAGCGGGCGCTTACCCAAATCCATCGGCAAGGCACCCTACCGCTGCGATACGCAGTAATTTTATTCCAAGCCTATGGAGTCATGGGATGACTTCGGAAGGGCTTTCAATTTCCGGACCTAGCGAAACCCACCGGAGCGCCGAAGCTTTTAGATCAGCAACATGCACGCCCTCCATGTGGAGAGCTAGCTTGCCCAGTACGCTAAAACCCGTGCAGCCGACTCGCAGGCAAAATCTGATCTTGGGTTTTCCGAAAGCTACCGGAGAGTGTCTAGCGACCTCATCTACCCGGAGCACCACCATGGAATTTCGTCACCTCGGTAACGGGCAGTACTTCCCACCCATTGCACCAAACGGTCGGGTTTACGCTGTACCTCTTGGGCAGGAAACCCAGGTAGAAATTTTCTGCCTGAGCCCTGTAGGTATCATGGGCGCGGGCATCCAATTGCACTGGTCAGAAATCGTTGGTTGTTACTACGACGACGAATCCTGGGAGATCATTCTGCGCAACTATTCGGGACGAGGAATGCGCTTCCGCAGAGGCCTATCCTGCATCATGGTGATCGCAGGCAACGAAGCCCTCACGACACACATCCAGGGCTACCCCATTCCCATTTGCGTAATGAACCGCATTGCATTCGAACAGCAGCGAGGCAGTGAGGGGTAGCGCGTTACCGTCACCACCCGCTACGCGACACAGGTACCAGCTAGGTCGACACCTACCAAAGATTATTTTATGAAAGTGAAGCCCTTCACTACTAATACACATCACAGTTCGCCGGCTGACTTGTTCGTAGGCGTCACTGCTAATAGCAACTATGACCTCCGCTCGCCCGCCTGCAGGGGCCTGCTGGCTGACGGCGCGTAGATTTGGCGCCCTACACTGCTTATAGCACGTACCCGTCGCCTTCCCTGACGAAGCGCAGCAGCATGCCTCGCCGGAGTTCACTGCTGATACGAGAAAGCCCCGCCAGACCATGCTGCACGGGGCTTTCGGGCATTGAAATCGGTTCAGATCCGTTCGGCACTGCTTATAGTGCACTCAGCCCCTACTCCTCCGAGCAGAGATCGCCATGATCGAGCGTCTGATATCGAGATAGCTTTTTCTCATAGGCTACCAACGTCCGACGCAGCTGACGATTCTCACTGGCGATGCTGCGAATCTCAGCAAGACGCTCCTCGACCTGTAAAACGAGGCGACGGTAAGGGAATTTAACAAACTCAAACGAGGAAGCCGGGTATTTGTGCTTGCCGTTGCCTTTAGGAATAGTCAGGGGCGCGAAATTGTTTTTTTGCCCTTGCAATGGCACCAGTCTGCACCAGTAGATCGAGTACGCGTTCGGGCTCGTTTGCTTGATTGACACAGCAGCCACGACAGTTTTGACCCCGGTCTTTTTGAATATCTTCATGGACGCATCCATATAGCTTGCGGCCAGGCATCTCGCGTCCGCAAGCAACTGCTCGTACTGCTGATCCAGCAGGGTAACTATCGTCTGTGCTTTACTCATGGCCAAGGCTCTATTCTCTGTAAGAGCCAAAATGATGACCGTTCGGTGAGTTCCCGGAATTCGATTTCAGACCGTTCTACCGTCGGAAATAGACTGCCATGGTCAGCGTATTGCGCGCGTCTCGGCGTTATTCAGGCCGGAATGTACGCGTCGATGTTCAAAGCTCTGCGACCAGGCCAGAACGAACAGGCTGTCACGCTCTGCATCGGGCAACATTGAGCGACGGGGTCTGTGGCTTCCGGGTTCTGGAAAACGCCATTTGGGGCGTATCTTGTATGATCAGCTCGGCCGTTGTGACACAGCCCTCTCAACCCTAACGGAAGGACCCTTATGACAAACCCATTCCAGGACCGCGAGCCACACATCGAGAACAACGAACGTATCCGCACCCCCCAGAAGGGTGTTTTCCTCGCCCTGAACGAGGTTTTCGGGGCGGGTGGCGAAGAGCGTGAGTTCGCGGTCATACTGCCGGTCGGATGTGGTAAGTCCGGGAGCATCACGATATCGCCTTTTGCCTTCCGCTCGCGGCGGACGCTGGTGGTCGCGCCAGGCGTGGCCATCGCTCAGCAGTTGGCCAGTGATTTCGACCCGTCCAATCCCAATATGTTCTACCAGAAGTGCGCGGTGCTCGTCGGCGCGCCCTATCCTGAACCTGTCGAAATCCGAGGAATGACGACCAACCGGGCAGACTTGGACGAGGCGCACGTCGTCATTACAAATATTCAGCAGCTCCAGGGCGGCGACTCAAACCGCTGGCTGCGTCAACTGCCGGCCGACTACTTCGACCTGATTCTGGTCGACGAGGGTCACCACGGCGTAGCCGAGAGCTGGCAGGCCCTCAAGGCTCAGTTTCCCGAAGCGCAGATCGTCAACTTCAGCGCGACGCCGATGCGCGCCGATGGCCAGCTCATGGAGGGGCGCGTCATCTACACGTACCCTATCTTCGAAGCGATCCGCGAAGGCTACGTCAAACGCCTTAAGGCCGTGCAACTGAACCCGCGCACGCTCCGTTACGTGCGCCGCGAAGACGGTCAGGAGATCGAGGTAGGGCTTGCCGAGGTACGCAGGCTGGGCGAGGAAGACGCCGATTTCCGGCGCAGCATCGTAACTTCTACCGAAACGCTGAACACCATCGTGGATGCGTCTATTCGTGAGCTACGCCGGCTGCGCGAGGAAACTGGCGAAGTCCGACTGAAGATTATCGCCTCGGCTCTCAATTACGAGCACTGCCGGCAAGTCGTCGAAGCCTACGTCGCACGGGGCCTGCGCGCCAGCTACGTGCATTCGCGAGAGAATGCGCCGGCGAACCAGAGAGTGATGCAGCGGCTGGAAAGCCACGAGCTCGATGTGATAGTCCAGGTGCGCAAGCTCGGCGAAGGGTTCGACCATCCGTACCTGTCCGTGGCCGCCGTGTTCAGCATCTTTAGCAACCTGTCCCCGTTCGTTCAGTTCGTCGGCCGCATCATGCGCGTCATACGGCAGAACGCTCCCGGCGACGTCCTGAACCAGGGCGTCGTCGTATTCCATGCTGGCGCGAACATCGCCAGACGCTGGGCTGACTTCCAGGAGTTCAGCGAAGCCGACCGCGACTATTTCGACCAGTTGCTGCCGGTGGAGGAAGTCGATCCAGATCATGCCCCCGCCGAGCGACAGGTGGAGCCGATTCCCCATGATTTGGACGGCGTGGAGGTGCGCAGCCAGTCCGATGTGCACGTCGAGGAAATTCCACTTCTGCTGGACGATGAGGCTCTGGCGGCCCTTCGCGTGCTGCAGGAGCGCGGATATACAGCGAACGACGTTGCGGCTGCTTACCAGACCCTGCAGCCACTGCCGACAACTCGTGTACGCGAGCGGCAGGCGATGCGTGACGGGCTTCCGATTCGAGTTCGAACGGCAGCTGGACGGATTCTCGGTGAGCGGGACATCAACCCGAATGGTCGCGAGCTCGATATGCGACGTCTCGGTAGGACGAACTTGATCGTTATGATTGCTGCCATCAACAGTCAGGTAAATACCTTTGTCGGTATGGGAACGGGTCAACGGCACGAGTTCTCGCGCGAGATGCACGAGCGGATTGACCAAGGATTTGACGACATCCTCGCGGCAGCCGTAAGGGAGGTGTTCGGTGGCAATTAAGTCGCTCGTTACCCATGTCGAAATAGATACCGCTGGCAAGGCCCATAACTGTCAAGCGAGTGCCAAGCACCGTATCGAGAAGGGCGATGTGCGCCTGAAGGTCAGAAACGGCCGGAGTTGGGATCACTACTGCCTGGACTGTGCGAAGAAAATAATTGGACGGGACATAGAGAAGCTTCAGGCGATCCAAGACATGCGGCCTCCTACCTAGCTGTTATCGAAAGGGGCCGGTTGGAATCGGGGCAACGCATATGGCCTATGACGGCAACGAGAACGGGCGCTATCGGTATCGAGTTGGTCCGGCCGGGGACAGGCTGATCCGAAGCGCCATGAGTAGGTTGTCGCACAGCCCAAGTCTGCAGCCCCATCCGCCTACGCGACAAACAGGGGCGCATGACCGATATCCAACTAGCATTGCAGCCGGGCGATATCGCTAACCAAAAGCGATATCGCCAAGGGCCCAAGTCGTGTTCAATCTCATAATCTGGTCATGGCAAGGTTAGCTTGGTTTCGACTGGCAGCCACAGAATTTAGGATGACTGAATCCGTTCTTGACGGCTTCAGTTGCCCGCTACTTGGCAAACTGTCTCGTGAATGGAGGAATGATGACGCATGATATTGACGTAATTGGAGAGTTCGATCCCGAGTCCTCTATTCTCTTCTTAGGCTCTGGGTTCAGTCTCGGCGCGAGCAACATCGCGAATGGTACCCCGCCCAACGGCAGGGGGTTGCGGCGCCACTTTATTGAACAACTCAACCTTCCAGCGGATACCGACTACGATCTACAAGTCCTGAGCGAGGAATTTGCCGAGCATGACTCTGAGAAGCTTCGTGAAGAGCTCTATAGGATTTTTCGGCTGACCGAGCTAACTGCTGGACAAACGGCTGTTTTGAATGAGCCTTGGCGACGCATCTACTCGACCAACTTTGATGACGCGGTCGAGTTGCATCGGTTAAAAAAGAAAGTGACGCCGAATGCCTACGATGTCTCGGAGCCAGTTCCGAACAAGCTTCCTCACGGCGCAGTAGTGCACCTCCACGGCAGCATCCGACTGATCACGCCTGATAATGTGATGAAAAGCCTGGTTCTCGGCGAAGGGTCTTACGTGAACCAGTATGTCGTGCGATCACGCTGGTACGACCAATTTCAGCGCGATCTGGCTTTCGCAAGCACCCTGTATATCGTTGGATACAGTCTCGCCGATTATCATATTGCAGGCCTACTGATGGCCAACCCTAAGCTTGCCGAGCGAACTATCTTCATACAAGGGCCCACCGTCGACGAAACGTTCCTGCGACGCACTGCACAGTACGGGCGCACTATGTTTATAGGCACCGACGGCTTCGCCGAGATTCTAGCGCGCGCTCCACGCTCAGTTGCTCCTTCACTGGATAACCTGCGCTCTTTCCGCTCGCTGTCACCCGTACGAGATAAGAAGGCAGTCGCTCGTCCGACCGCTACCGAGGTCTTTGATCTTCTAGTCTATGGCGATTTCGATCCTGGTCGCCTTGCTCGCTCGCAACCCAGTGAGGAGTACGCGATTGCTCGGGCGGATTCAGTGCGCGCGGCGGCGGATACTGTTGAGAGTAAGGCATCGCTCGTTGTAGATGGTCGTCTTGGTAACGGCAAATCGATTTTTCTTCATCTGCTTGCGTTCGAGCTTTCGTCGAGAGGATGGACCTGTCTACAGCTCCAACTCGGCCACCCAGACCTTCAGCGTGAGGTTGCGGCGCTGGCCGGGGTCGAACGATTGGTCGTGTTTGTCGACCAATATTCGGCCGCACAGGACAGTTTGCGCGGCCTTCGCGATGCTCTTCCACAGGCTAAGCTCGTGGTGGAAGTGCGGACGGGGACGTTCGAGGTCCGCTTTCACGAATTCGTAAAGCTTCTGCCCCAACCGTTTGACCGGGTGAGCCTTAACGCTCTCACACGATCCGAAATAGCCTCGTTTGGCCGGTTGTGCGAGAGTGCGGGGCTTCGTGCACCTGATCTCGATCACCGTGGCGATCTACGCGACCTTTTGCTCGATCTTTTCGAAAACGCCGCAGTCCGCGACCGAGTGAAAGAGGCTCTAGCCCCCCTGTTTGAAAATAGGGCTACTCGGCGAATTTTGACTATGACTATGTTGATCGCCACTCATCAAGGCTCCGTCGGTGCCTCATTCGTGAGAAGCGTAGTCGGCGAGGATCCCTTTATGGTGCTCAAACCGCTGGAGGATCTATCGCATGAAATTTTCGAGACGTCAGCTGATGGTTTCAGGGCTCGATCGTCTATCTTCTCCTCGTTTGTGATCGCAGCGTTCATCGGGCCAGAGGAGATCGCTGACGCTGTTGTCGAGGTGACGCTGGCCGCTGCCCAGCGGCGAAGCGAGCGATCGTATCGAATTCTCATGTCGAGCATGATTGCGTATTCGAGCTTGCGGAGAACCCTGCGCGGCAAGGGAGATCCGGACACCGTCATTGCCAGCATCTATGAACGTCTGCGATACGACGAGCGGGTGAATGGTGAGCCGCTCTTTTGGCTTCAGTATGCGATCGCGATGGCGGAAAAAACTCGGCTCGATGCAGCCGACGAATTCATCGCCACGGCCTACAGAAAGGCCGAAGAGCTTCCCGGCTTCCAAACCTACCAGATTGATACCCAAGCTTTCCGCATCGCTCTGATGCGCGCGATAGAGGAGAGCTCGGGTCAGGCTATTTTCAACATTGATGCGGTTCTTCTTGGGATTGAGCGGATTGATGCCATGCTCGGCGACGGGAGCCACCGATTCTACGCTGTGAAAGTGCTTGAATACGTTCAGCCGTTTGTGACGGCACGGCTTGGAGATTTGGTGAATGGCGAGCGGACCGCTTTGCAGTTCTGGCTTCTAAAGGTGGAAAAGTCGCTCTCTTTGCTGCCAGATGACTTCAAGACAGCAGCTGGTTCTGAGGTAGTCCGCAAGAGCGTCGAGGCGGCTGCCAAGATGTTTATCGACCAACGTTAATCTTATGTGTGTCCGGCAAACCTCGAGTTTTTCTACCACCTTGCGCCGGACGCTCTTTATCGCACCGCCCCGAAAAGGGGACAGATTTTTAAAGGGGTCACAGTCTGCTTTTGGCCCAGAGTGGGTAA
>NZ_JACARN010000080.1:0-33476 GCF_013386605.1 Pseudomonas sp. IPO3749
CCTTAAATGCGAAGAGCCAAGAAACCTGCCCTGTGCGGGGAAAGATTTCCCCGCAGTGGGTTGAAGAAAATCAAGAGGGCTTATCTCACGAGCAGCGCTCGAAAGGCGCTCAGGAGAGCAGTAGGCGTTCATCACCGTAGCAACGGTCACCGTGCGAGCCACCGAACGCTAATCGCACTTGGGGAGAACCATCATCGAAGTGACGGAGCCTTGAAGGTTCTGGCTACCTGGGAAAGTGCTGTCGATAACAGCGATCCGTACCTTGTATTTAGCTGGACGATTTATCTGGGTCAATCACTGTAGATAGGCTTTTTCACGGGGCTTGTCTTCTGTCTTCCAGTGAAGATTTTTTCGGCTGGGCAAACTGATAAACGGTCAGGCACGGACAGTTTTCAGTAGTAGGCTGTTACTCCTGTCTCAACCATGAAAACGCTCAGAAGAGGGCGAGAGCATGCCGACTCAGCAACCTGTTCAGAATTCACGTGGCCACAGCTGGGCGTACGCATGTGGCACGTCGGTAAAGCGTGGTTATCGCAAATTGAAAGCGTTTGAGTCCCGCCTGGCTGAGCGTGCGGTGACGGCAGGTATGCCCGCAGGTAAATTACTTGTTCGCGGGAGCTTTCTGATTGCCAAACTGGCATTGATCGGAGGATTGCTCTTTGTCAGTGTTTGGCTGGTTACTTTTTTTGTGATGATGCTGGCTGTCATCACTTTGCTATGGTTCAGGGCTTTTGTTGGTTCCGATCATCAAGAGGAAAGTCCAGGACCAGACTACCTAGGTGCTGATCTCTACATCGGTGACTTCGATGACAATGGGCATTATATAGGCGACAGCAAGTCATCTAATTGAACGTTTAGCAGCACCCAATATTTGATCCGTACCTTTGCTCGCTGAATCACTTGCGGCTTTGCTACCGTTCGCCAACATGCCCTGAATCCCGTTGCCGACTGAATATCCTGCCCAGCTCATGGCCCCTAGAAACAGCATTGGTAGCACGATGAACATCGCCCCCATCACATACTCGATCACCTGTGCCGTGACGGTTCCATCCATGAAGCCGGATGTGGGCAGCGATAACAGCACTTGATTGGAAGCCGAAACCTGGTTGTACAGCGTATCGAGCATGCTGGAGTCGACCCAGCGAGCGAGTTCCCACCAGAAGCTCAGCATGTGTAAGGTGAACAGCGCGAACGTCACGGTCATGACAGTTTTCAACTGGTAGGTACTGACCAGCAGGATCAGCGGCAAGCTGATGATGACGCCCATGATCAGGAACGCCTGCACCATCGGCAAGGCGGCGCGTAGTGCATTCATTGCCGGGAAGTTGCTGAAGGAACCGAGGGCCAGCCCGGTATTGGTGGCTAGGTTATTGAGCCCCTGATTGATCGAACCGCCACGAGCGCTGGAGCCGTAGTCCTGATACACCTGTCCGGGCGACATGGACATCGATTGCTGGCGCGGGCTGACCAGCTCGCGCAGGGTGGCATCCTCGATCTCGTTGCTCGAACGCCCAGTCAACCAACCTTTCAGCTGAGTCAGCAGCGAGGGGTCGACCTGCTCGATCAAGCGCTCGCGCAAGCCAACACCGCTATCACTCCACCACTGCTTGCAGGTGGGGTAGCCCGCGCCATTCTCCAGCCGCGGCAAGGAAACATCGCGGTTGTCGTCATACGGCCAGCTGACTCTCGGTGTGCGTGAGCGATCCGTATCGTAGTAGCCGGGTGTGTCGAGAAAATAGCTTGAGCCGATCCAGGAGGCGTCGTGACTTTGTACCTTGTCCAACAGCGGACGGTTGGTGAATAGCCGAGAGCGGGAATAGCCGTAGCAGTCGCGAGTGAAATCGGCGACTTCCTGCAGCAGTACCTGACTGTCGATACGCGAGCTGTCGATCTCCATACGCATTTGTCGGATATCCGGTGTGCAGGGAATGGAAGCGGTGGCCGCCGCGGTTACCCCTTTGCTCAAGGCATGCACCAGAAACCACCAGATCGGAACGTTGGCGGAGCGTTCGCCGATGGTATTGAAGGTCGTCCCCCAGGCGGTTTCCGTCGGTTGGGCCACACTCACGCCGCAGCGCTGGCTCGCCGCATCATCGAACGTCATTGACGAGAGGCTCAACGGAAAGACCGGCGCGCAGCCGAACAACACCACGATGTAGGCCAGCCACAACCGGTTCTCGATCCGCGGAACTGAGAGCAGTCCCTTGTTACCTTCATCCGCGCCTTGCTGACGGGCCGATAGCCATTCCTGCAAGATGATCGCACCAAAGGGTGCAGCGAATAGCCCGGTGTCGGACAGGACGCTCCAGAGGCCGTTGTTGATGATCCAGGACAGCAGGGAGAGGTAAAACTCCAGGTAGCTGTTGGTGCTCATGAGCATGGTGGTGACCTCACAGTCGGGTGAGTTCGACGCAGGTAAAGAGCACGAGCCCTAATGTCCCGATGCGTTTCACGCGCAGTCGATCCTGTGGTCGATATCGGTAGCGCCGAAGCAGATCCCACCAGAGCGCAAAGAGAGCGGCGTAGAGCAGGGCGCGCCACCACCGCAGATAAGGCCGTGCGGATTCGAATGCCTGCTGCCAGACCTCGACACTATCCAGCGCAGTGCGGCCGGTCCAGGCGACCAGCGCGACGGTCAGCATCATCACTGCGGCAATCCCCAGACCTGAAAACAGAGTGAATCGCGGTGAGCGTTTCATGGCTCACTTGCGCCTAGCGTCAGCATCATTGAGTCGGCCCGGCTCAGGATCTCCTTGCTCGACGGTACGCGAAGCATCGGCACCACCGGCATGCCGATCGAGCACCAGGCTGGCGGTGTTGGTGGCCAGCATCTGCCTGACCTGCAGTTCGGTCTGCAGCAGGCGTATTTCGCGCTCCAGAGCGTCGATGTTTTTCGTCAAGGCGGTTTGAGCCGGCTCGGCGGAGGCGATGTTCGGTTCGTGACTGCCCGCCAGCAGCGTGCGCAGCAGTAGCAATGCCTTGTCGAGTACGCTGGACAAGGCTGTCTCGCTGGCCAGGCGTCGCGCCAGCAGATCCTGGTCGGGATCGTCGCGCAGGGCTTCAACCACACCACGGGTCACCGGCAGCATCGGGCTGGAGGCTTTAGTCAGATTGTCAGGGGTAGGCGGCAGAGAGCCCGACAGCAAACCTTGCAGGGCCTTGAGGCGTTCGCTGTAGGCCTCCTGGATCAGCGGCGTCAATCCGCTGCCAGCGGTCGCACGCAGGGTTTCGCAGCTGTCGCAGGTCGCGACTTCGCTCTCGCCCAACACGCGAACAGCCCACTCAGATTCTTCCTGCGGTGAGGCCCAGGTCTGACAAATAGCCCCTCCCAGGCAATCACTGCTACTGATCGAGGCACTGTCATCCACCATACGGTTATGCAGCAGGTTATAGCCTGCACGGACCACGTCGGCGGTCACCCGAATGGGCGTCTGCTCATCACCACCAGCCTTTGAGCCGCCGACCCAGGCCACCCCATTGTTGCCGTTATGGGCCTCGGTGTTTTTCACTGCTGCCACCGCATCACCGCCGGTTTGCTCCAGATTGCCCTGCATTTCCTGGTTCTTGGCCAGCGCGCCCCAACTGGCTTGACCGACCTTGTCCGCCATCTTCTCGGCCATGGCCTGGCAGGTCAGCTTGGAGCGGTCGAAGTCGATACGCCCCTGCATCACCCCGTTACTGAGCAACTCATAGAGACCAGGGTTGGCGCGCTGGATGATCAATGCTGGCAGAGACATCACGGCTTGGGTCGCGTTCTGCACGATGCTGCCCATGATCTGCTGGAAACCTTCGGTGGCACCGTTCAGTTGGTTTTGCAGGGTGTTGGTGAGGCTCATGTTTCCGCACATCATGTTCGCTCGCCATGACCCGCCGACTCCGAGACCACTGGGTCGGTAGAGCGAACTCGGAGAGCCAACTGCCGAGCCGCCACCAATGGTGTACATCACTCGGTCGTCGAGTACTTCGCCTTGAGTGCCCAGGCGGTAATCGCCCTCGGCAGCGTGGGCATGTGTGGCCATGACGAGCAGTCCGCAGAGCAACAGACTCATCACGCCCAACCATGGTCGTGCGAGAAGCCGACTCATGAAGCACCTCCTTCGAAGTCGATGCTGAACAGAAAGGTCTGACCTTCACGTTTGCAGCAGCTATAGGGACGCCACAGCGACCAGGCGTATCCTCCATCCGCACTCTGTACCGGATCGCTGGGGAAGATGGCACACGTAGGCTGAGTCCGAGGGTAGAGCAATTGCCATTTGTGGGTCGAAGCGTCGTTTTCAACGATCGGGCTAGGCGGCCAGTAGCCGTCGCGTTTGGCGGGCGTGAGGGGTAAGTACACATGCGGTTGCCCGTTGCGGGTAATCACATCGCCGGCCCGTTGCGCCATGACGGCGGCCGCCTTGAAATCGTCGGGCTGTACCAGAAAGCCCTGCCGGGGATAAACATTGCCCCACATGTTTCCCGAAGCCGGACGACCGACTTCACGGGTCCCCGGCATGAGCGACTCGGGGTAGAAGCTTTCCGGGATGCCATGACGCCAGGCCAGTGAGTCCAGGGTGCTCAGGTAGTAGGGCATGACCGCAGTTGCGCCGCTGGCGCAGGCGTAGCCGGATTGCGAAGCCAGTTGCGTTGCGAGCCAGCCACCGGGGTGGCCGATGCCATCGACGTTCTTGAAGCGGGGCAGGTTATCGCGGTGGGTGTTTGGGGTGATCAGGTTGCCGCCACCTTCCGCACCGCTGACGGGAGAGGAGAGGGTGGCCATCTCGGTCCAGGGGTTATTGCCCGTGGTGGAGTAGCTTGAGACCACGAGTTCAGGAATGAAATGACGCACCTTGGTCGAGGTTTTGACTGTACAACCGAAGGGCGTGCAGAGGAGCCAGAAACAAATGCCGACGACCCTGTATTCGAGACAGTTTGGAGAAAGCACAGAGGACGTGATGCTGCCGCTGTCCAGCGCCACGCTTGGGCCGCACGTCAGCAGGATGCTTAGCGCTAAGGGCCGTAACTTTGTGGGCGGGATTGACGAGCAGACAACAGGCATGATCCAGGCTCTCGGTGTATGCCTGGGCAGGTTCGGTTAGAGACTGAAGACTGTCAGTGGAAATTATGAAGGCGGATCTATCGGGTTTGTGAGCAGTGAGACTATTATTTGACGTGAAGGGCGCTGCGCAGGATATCGGGTTCCACAAGTAACTGATCTGCGGTAATTTCGAAAATATTGGCGAGCTTGCACAGGACTAACAGCGACGGATTGCCCGTGCATCGTTCGATTTGACTGACGTAGGTGCGATCCACCTCCGCCATGAGCGCGAGCTGCTCTTGGGTAAGGTTCTTTACGCGCCGCATCAAGCGGATGTTTTCCGCCAGCTGCAGACGAAGTTGTTCGTAGTCTTGAGTCATGCGCGCAAATTGCGCCTTGAGGGACTCTCAATCCACGGGATATAGTCTACATTGACATTGATCTAGCCATTTGGTGTTCAGGCCTGTTATCGAGCGTTCATTTGGTGTCGTTAAGATTTCGAGGCTGGGTCCAGCGTCTAACAATAAAATCAGAACTCTAGGGTGTGTATGGACGAAAACTACATTTCAATTCCCGCGGCGGATGGTTGTCCAAGTCTTCTGACACCTTGGGGCAACGAATTTGCTCCGATGATCGAACGTGGCGTGCAATGCGCTCAGGTTTGGCTTGATACGCCCGGCGAGATTCCGCTGTGGTGGGAGCTGGCGCAAACACGTAAGACCTTTCCTGTCGGTGACTGCCAGGATGCCTTTGAAGCCGGATTCTTGTTGAGGATTCAGCAGCGGCTAAGCGGTGTGTCACCCAGCCCCAATCAAAGCTGAGAAAAACGACGTTTAAGACGCGTTCATACTCATGGCTAAACGGCTTCCGGAGTTCAGCAAGCAAGCGTTTCGGCTACTGAAGCCCCAATACCAGCGCCCTCGCAGAGTTGGTATTGGGTAATCGCCACCAACGTCTAGTTAACCGCGTCTTTCAGCGACTTACCGGCTTTGAAACTAGGCGTCTTCGCGGCTGCGATCTTGATGGTGGCCCCAGTTTGAGGGTTACGGCCGTCGCGCGCTGCACGCGCTTTCACCGTAAAGGTACCAAAACCAACCAAGGTGACGTTCTCACCGCTTTGCAACGCAGTGGATATGATGGTTGTGAGGGCTTCCAGCGCGCGTCCGGCAGTGGACTTCGGAAGGTCGGCGGAGCTCGCTATGGCCTCGACGAGATCGTTTTTATTCATGTATGACTCCTTCTGCTGGCTGAATGGTGACGAGTAATTTACTCAGATAGTTCGGGCATATCCAGCACAAAACCGCTCTCCAGCCCTGTGTAGATGTAACGCTATTGGGGCTTCAAATCGATACTTACCTCCAAATTCCACGGGCCTGGTCAATGCGCTCAGCTACCCGAAAAGCCGCCTCTAGCTCTGAACACTGGTATTCCTGCATTAAAGTCCAGCGTTCGGCCTTCTCCTCCGGTTCCGTCATGGCCAGGGCGAGATAAAGACTGGGCGGCACGGCCCGAAACAGCGTTTCGAGCTTCTTCGACAGCACGACCCCTTCGGTGAATTTACCCGGCTCCTTGCTGGCAGAGAGCAACAAGGCTTTTTGCGCCGGTGAAAGCTTCTTGAAGCGAGCAATCTCTTCGATTTCCGCCGGCGGCATGTTCAAACAAATCCACCATTCGATCATGTTGAGCATGGTCTGCGCGGCCGTGGGAAAGTCGGCAAGGTTTTGCGTCGCCAGCCAGAACCAAGCGCCGAGCTTGCGCCACATCTTCGTGCCCTTGACCACGAAGGGCGCCAGCAGCGGGTTTTTGGTGATGATATGGCCTTCGTCGGTGACCATGATGATTGGCCTTCCCAGGTACTGGTCGCGTTCGGCTAGGTGGTTCACGGTGTTCATCAGGCTGATGTAGCTGATGGACATCTGCGCCTCGTAGCCTTCGCGAGCGTAAGTGGCGAGATCGACAATGGTCACATCGCTCTCGGGCCAAGGCGTGCCCTCGCGATCGAACAGTTCACCCTCGAAACCTTGGCAAAACAGGTCGATGGACTCACCCATTTCCTGGGCACGCTCGCGACGCTTCTCCGGCAAGTGTGTGTCAGCGGCGACGCGCAGTAAGGCGTCGCGCACGTTGCGGGTCAGTACCTGGCGACCCGCCGCGACACAGGTCTGCGCCGCATCAAGAATGCACTCGCGGATCAAGCTGCGATCGGCTCGACTCAGGCGCGCCTCTTCCTTGGCCTCGCCGCCGGTGATCATCAGGCGAGCGGTGATTTCCAATTCGCCGAGAACATCGCGCTGGTCTTCCCGACTGGCTACCGCCTCATCGTCCAGCTCATCGATCGATAAACTCGCCACCTGATCCGGTTGCTCGACCAGGCGCCAGGCATCGGCAAAGGGGGCGAGACTGACCGAGGCGCCAGGTTTCAATTGGACCTTGTTGACGGAGAGGCCTTGTGTCGCGAAGTAGTCTCCCTGCAAGCCGAATGAGTTGCCGGCCTCGACGATAAATAAGCGAGGGCGGTACACCGCCATGACCTGCATCAGCAGGGTGACCAGGGTGGCCGACTTGCCGGCACCGGTGGGGCCGAACAACAACAGATGGCCGTTCATGGCACGGTCCAGGCGTGACAACGGATCAAAGCTCAACGGCGAGCCACCACGATTGAACAGGGTGATCCCCGGGTGGCCGGTGCCCGTGCTGCGGCCCCACACCGGAACCAGGTTCGCCAGGTGCTGGGCGAACATCAGGCGGGTGTACCAGTTGCGCGTGTCGCGGGCCGGGTTGTAAGCCATTGGTAACCAACGCAGGTAACTGTTGCAGGCGGCGACTTCATCGCCTTCACGTACCGGTTGCAGGCCCGCACCCAGTAGTGCGTTGGCCAGGCTGACCGAGCGCTGGTGCAATTGCTGTTCATCGTGACCGCGCACGTAAAATGCCAGGGTTCCCCGGTACAGCTTGTGCTGGCGGCCGATGATCGCGCGAGCCTCTTCAACATCCTGGCGGGTCTGAGTCGAGGCCAGGTTTTCACCGATGGCTTTGCGCGCTAGGCGGTTCAACTGCTCTTCGAGCACATCCTGTGGTTTGACCACCAAGGTCAGGCTCATCACCGTGCCTTCGGGCAACTGGTCGAACAGGGCATTCACCGCGTCACCCTTGCGGGTTTCTCCGGTGAGTTGACCAATCAAGGGCGCTCGGCGCAGCTTGTCCACTACCATGACCCGGTGGGGCTGATCGTCAAAAAACCAGAGTCCGCGCTGCACATCCGAACGCGGCTCATTGAAAAATAGCCGCTCGGCGAAGTCATGGTCGAAGGGCAGTTCCAGCGACTCACCGCCGCCCGACTCCGGATAGGCCACGCGGCGGTAGAACTCCTCGGGCGATTCATCGGTGAGCGTGGGGGCTGGATTGAACCAGGGCACTAACCAGGCATACAGACCTCGGCCATCGACTCGCGTCGATTGCACCCCGCACGCCTGCAACGAAGCCGCGATACGTTCGCAAGCCTGTTGCAGGGCTTGCACCGGGGTGAGTCCCGTCTCCTCAGCGTCAGACTCAAGCCAGCGATAGACCACCAGGCGCACCCGTCGGTTATTGCCGCGCCAGGGGAGGCGTGTGACGACCTTGTCCTCAAACAGCCCACCCGGTTTGGCAACGGCCTTCAGATGACGGCGAGTGAGTTCTAGGCACGCTTCCGTGAAGACCGTCCCTCGCGCGCTGTCCTGGATATAGCTAGTGAGCCGGTTCAGATAAGGGGTGAAGTCGTTGTCGTCCTGGCAGAAAAACTGCGCCACCCAAGGCGCTTGATCCAACTCATCAAAACTATCCTGCAGGGCGTCTTCGAGTGCGTCGCGGGCGGCCATCAACCAATCGGGTTCGCGCCCTTCAGTGCCGATAGGCAGCAACTCGAACACCGCACCCACCGAGCGATTGTCATCGAGCAGAAAACACTGTTCGGTGTCGAGGTATTCGACCCACGGCAGGTGATCGGTGAAGCTGGGGTTGTGCGCGTACAGTGCGGCTTCATCAGCCAGGGTGGCGCGAGGGCGCAATGGATTGCGCCAAGTTTTCCACGCAGCAGTGCGGTTGCCCGAATCGCCAGTACGCACTACAAGTCTTCCTGACGTTCACCCGGCAATGCGTACTGCACCCGTTGGTAGAACGGAAAGACAGTCGAGTACCCTGGGACCGGTGCCTGCTCGGTACCACTCAAATGCGGATACACGTACAGCACCAGATCAGGATTGGGCAGGCGAGGGAACAAATTTTGGATCTCGTTCGTCGCTGTGCGCGTGTACGGTTCTTGGCGATAAGCGGATAAATTCGCCTGGGCGAGCGGACGGCGTAACTGCTGCCGAGCATCCAGTAGTTGCTGCTGAGTGCCTTGCGAACCGGCGCTGTTCCAGATGTCCAGCATGGTTTGCTCGCCATGGGGCAGTAGTGTCTCCTTGTCGGTGGAACACCCCGTCAGGACCCAGCAGAACACGCTAATCCAGGTCAGGCAGGGAAACATGGTCTTTTTCATGGCGAACGCTCCGGCCCTTGGGCTCGTAGTCGATGGTGATCTCATGGTCGAGGTGCAGTGCGACCTGTGCGGCCGGTGGCACGTACACGGCAGCAAAGGCCTCGCCATACAGCTTGTTGATCCACTCGCGGATGTCGCTGACCCCACCACTGAGGATTGAGTTCAGCGCGCTGTTGCCCGTGCTGCTGGTGACCCCGAGCGTACTGCCGCCCGAACTGATCACGCTGCTGTTGTTCTGCTCATCCCCGAGCAAGGCGGCGACACCGGTGCCGGCCGCAGTGATCAGGCTCTGGCTGCCGAGGTACTGCTGGGCGTTCGAGCGGCGCTCGCCAGCGATGCACGGGATGCCATACGGATCGGACAGATAACCGAGTCCACCGCGGATCTTGTCGGTGTTCGAGCTCTGGGTGGTGGAGGCATTGCGGCTGGCTACCGCCTTCGGCTGAGGCACAGTACGGATGGTGCCATCGGTAAACACAAAGGTGATTGACTCGACCTGTCCGCGTACGCAAGACAGGGTCCAGTCCCCGGACGCCGTGCCGCTCATCACGGCCCCCGCGACGTCCGGCAGGTCGATGCCGTTGGCAGTCAGGTTCTCCGGGCCGACCAGCACCTTGAAGGGATAGGGGTCATTCACGGTGCCGTCCACCGGGACTCGGCCGATCAGCGCGGTCATGGCGACCGAGCCCATCAGCGTCGCGTTTTCGGGGATCGTGTAGACCGGCTTCGCGCCTTCGGTACGATCCACGGATCTCGTCAGGTCACGTTCACCCTGGATTGCTGCACGTAGTTGTTTCTGGCTGCGATCAATGGCGTTATCTTTCATGCCTTCCAGTGAGTTGAAGGTAGTAGGCAGACTCAATGCTCGGGAGGTCTTGGTTTTGCCTTGGGCATCTGTGGACGGAACGTCCGAGGGTTCAATCCACTGCAGCGCATCATTGGTAGAGTGTCGCCCTTCAAACTGAGCGCCGTCGTCGGGCTCAAGCCCCAATCCGATCGGCATGTCCTTGCTTTTGCCGGTCAGCCCCGACAACTGTTCCTGCAATTGCGTCAGCAGGCCGCGAGCCTGACGACTGTCTTGTTCCGCTTTGAGTCGGGCCTCGTTGACTTGGCGGCGGCCTTCGTCGACCTGCTGGGTTACGCTGCCAAGCGCAGTCTGGATACGCGAATCGACACTGTTTTCCCGCTCGCGAAGGCGGTTGTTTTCCGTCTGCAATGAGTCATTGTGTTTCTTCAAACCGAGCATGTCACTGCGCATGGCTTTCACCTGGCCGACCAGGGTGGCGACCGTATCCCGGGGAGTATCGCCAGCAATGCCGAGCGACTTGGCTTGCTCGGTGGATAATTGAAGGTTGTCCTGATCAACTGGGTTTTCTGGAGAAGGCGTGCTGCCACCCGCGACCCAGGTTTTCAGGATGATCAACACCACGGCCAGCAGCGCAGCCGGTACCAGCCATTTGAGCAAGGCGTTAGCTTTCATCGTCCGCACCTCGATCAACGGGTGAGAGCAGCACGACGTGCTCGAGGCCGGCACCGCGAGTGACGAGGTAGGCGATCGTGGTGTCTTCAGCACTGCCGACCGGTCCGAGAAAAACATGCTGGAAAGCCGCAGCGAACAGCTTGGCCTGAAGCCGACGCGGATCGAGTTGTACCGTCTCTGAACCACGATTGCGCAACTTCACCGCCGTCACCCAGTAATCACCGAGCCGCCAGGCGGCGATAGGTGTGCTGGATACGTTTTCGGTCGGCAGCAGGGTTGGCAGTTCGGTGCGCAGCTTGAGCGATACGCGGCGTACGCCGGGCAGGGATTCTACAGTGCGCAGCGGCGCGTATAGGCTCTGTGCGGCGTAGCGCGTCAAAACGACTGGGATTGGCGTACGATCTGGAGCAGGGACGGTGCTAGATTCCGTCTCGGTAGTCTGCACCGGAGCATTTTTGAGAATACGCACGGGCTCCAGCGGTTGATCGCCGGGTGTGGCCGCGATATCTAGAAGGATGATCTCGCCCGTCGTGACTGATTGCAGTTGCAGTCGGGTCGGTGCAATGGCTTCCGACGCGCGCAGGTACAGCGTGCCACCAGTTGATTGCACGCGCAGCTTACCTGTCAGGGTTGAGGGCACGCCGACTCGAACATCCTCATCGATAAAGACCACTCGTTCCTGATTGATCATCAGAGGGATCGCGAGGGGTAGGCGTTCCCAGTGCATCAGCTCGACGGCCTGCGCCGCAACTCCCCATAGCATCATTACGACGGTGAGTCCCAGGGTAGACATCCGCTTCATGGCTCACCTCCAGGCAGGGAGATTTTTTGCGGAGTGCCCTGATAACAATCGAGTGCCAGTCCCCACTTGTTGCGTTCGGGATCAAGATCAAAACGCACCACGCGTAATGGATAACGCACCACCACCCGCTTCACCGGTTCGGCGGCGTAATACTCATCGGCGTTGAGGTCGAGCTTGACCAGCCAGCTGTCGCGGTCGAGTTGCTTGACCCTGAGCTCCGGATCTTCGCTGTAACCTCGGCCCAGAATTTCGTAGACGCCACGCACCCGCTGGCGTAGTTCGCCGGCGGCCTTGCGGTACTCGTAGTCGCCGTCGAGGAAGGCCTTGCAGGCGGGGGTCAGGTAGGACTGCAAGCCATAGATGGCGCGGCGATAATCCTGCTCGCCATCCGAGGGCCAGCGGTTGAGTTGGCCAAAGATGTAGAGGGCAAAGGCATAGACATTCTCTGAGGGGATATCCCACCACTTGCGAGTGCTGCCCGAACGCAGATCCGGTGGTACATGCACGGTCAGATCGGTCGGTGCCGAACGCCAGCCGTACCAGAGCCCGGCACAGACCAGGGCAAGGATCATTACCGCCAGGCGCAGGCTGAAGATGTGGGCCTGTTGGGCATCGACCTTGTTTCGAAATCGGCTCATGACTGCCACCGAGACAGGGCAGGGCGCAGTCGACGCGAACGGCGAACCGTCCAGGCGCCGGAGTGGAGAATCAGACTGCCGCGACCCAGGCGCCAACGGCTGGCGAGTATCCATTCGAGTTTGCGGTACAGCCAGGTCTCGGGGCGGGCCCGTTTGGCCCGACGCAGTAGTGTGCCACCGGCAAATAGCACCACCGTCATGCCTGCGATCATGCTGGTCGGCGCTACGGCAATGGAGGCGGTGGCGATCACCAGAGGAACGCCCAGCAGTAGTCCAATGATTGCGCCGGCACCGAGCGCCATCCACATCTCATCATTGGTCAACCCGCGCAGTACGGCGGGATCACGATTGAGTCGCTCCGGCAGAAAGACCAAGGTGCCGTCGGCAAGGCGTTCGATAGCGTTGTTCATGCCAACCTCACAGAATCGCGGCAGCCTTGGTCAGGAACCAGATGATGATCACCACCAACAGAGCACCGATACCGACCACCGCACCCAAGTCTTTCCAGGTCTTGCGTTGGTTCTGCACGTCGGCATACACCGTCAGCGAATGCCAGGCCACTCCTAAAAAAGCGAGCAGGGCAATCAGCAGACCGAGCAGGATGCCGCCGTCGTAGGCGTAGTTTTTGATCGTTTCGATCAACCCGGAACCTTCACCACGAGAAGGTGCTTCCATGGTGGGGAGCTCGGCAAAAGCCAGGCTTGGACCGAGCACCAGGAGCAGCCCGATCAAGCGCTGGCTGGCACGATTACGCAGGTTGTTTTTCAGGGGGGCAAGGCACTTGAGCATGATGGTGATCTCCGGTGTTAGGACAGGGTGAAGAACATCAGAACCAGCAAGGCGAGCAGCACGCGGGCGGCGCTGCCGCCGAAGGCTCCAAAGCGCACACTGCCAGTGGCCCAACCTCGGTAAGCCGTCCACATCACCCAGGCACACCAAAGCAACGCCAGAACGAGAACCAGGGACTGCCACAGCGTCGAACTGCTATGCGGCGAGAAGCCGGAAGCGTTTTGAAAGGCAGCGCTCTGCGCGTCGGTCATGCTCATGGCGACGGCTCCGTGGGCGGCGTGTCGAGGCGGTAATCGCCGACTAATTCACTGGGATCTCGGGGCTGAGCGCGGGAGGGAGACAGGTAGCCCTGCACTCCGTGGCGGATGCGTTGGATGTCTTGCGACAGACGGGGATAGTCGAACCGATAGCGCTCGACTGATTCAGCCGTGTTGGCTGTCTCGGCCCGTGTCGCAAGGCGTTCGATAGTGTCGAGTTGCTGCAGAATTAAACTGAACTGATCTTGCTCATGAGTAGAGGCGGCATAGCTGCCCCTATGGAACGTCATCAGTACGACCAGTGGGCAGATTCTGAAAAATTTGGTTGACATGTGGGTAGCCCATTTGGAGATGGAGCCAGCATTCAACTAACCTCCAGGGCTCAGCAGTAAGAAATATGAAACACGCTGCGTCATTTATTTCGACACAGCTCTTTGGGGCACCGTATCGAAGGCTATAAAAACGGAAAAGTGACGCGATTACACTGCAAGCACTGTCTCGATTGCTCATGAAAAACGATCGGTGGCCGTTAACGTTTGATTCCGCTAACAACGTCGCTAGCGGGGCGCAGATAAGCTCCAACGGAATCAGTTAACGAAGAGTGAGTGCAAAGAGTGAACATTCAACAAGCAATTCGGCGGTATCGTATTCGGCAGGGCGTGGGCTTCTCATTGATGGTCTTCGGTGCGTTATTTTATTTTGTCTCGTTGTTGATTTCTCTACACCGTCAAGCGGAGAAACTCGCTGAGTCAGAGATTTTTGGGCATCTGGGTGGGCTGATGCAAAACTTGGTAGCTGATATTTATCAAATCACATCGCCCTTCATCGGTTTTGTATGGAACAACGCGCCTACTCTCAATCAGGAAAAACCACTCAGCTATGGGAATTTGCTGTTTCTCGGGTTGCTGGGTGTGATGATTGTTGGAAAGCAATTGCTGCTTTCAGCTAGACATCTCAGAGGGCGTGTTCAGGCCCAGCTCGAACGTCTTGAGGAGGCCCAGTGGCGCAACTCGATGCAGAATGGAGCCGCAACCCAAGTCAACGCAAACCAGATCGGCCACATCAATTTTTACCAGCAATCAATGCCGCAATCGTCCAACGGTGATTGGTGGCAGCGGCCGTGGGGTATCGTTGGTTTGTCTATCATTGGCGGTTATATCGTCGCAGTGTTGGCTAAATTTACCGGAATGGTTTAGCACGCCAGCAGTGCGCTCTATCAAATGTATTTTTTGAACGTCGCAGCGGTGATAGCGGTTGCTATTCCAAGTATCACTGCACAAGGCAAAAAAACCGCCATGGGGTTGAGCGAAAACGGTAGGGATAGGTAAATAATCCAGGGTACGAGCAGCAGTGGTAATACAGCTCGCTTAGCGCGGTGGTAGACGAAGCTGCTTTCTCGCCCCGCGCCAAATTTGCGAAGGTCGCGGCGTATCAAGCCATCGACAAAGCCAGTGAACATACTCAGCAAGAACAGCGGCAAGGCTAGGACCAGAATTATCAGCCGCACCACAAAGGTGAAGGTGACGTAGACCGCGGCCAGCACGAAATTTTCGATGCTCACGTAGACCTGATTGGCCCAGCTCCAGAAGCCGTTGCCTTGGCTCGATACCCGCGCCTGCCGGGCAAAATCCGCAAATCCAGTCTTGACCAACAGCCACTGATTTAGGAAATCCAGCCACTGGACAATCGCCTGTCCGGGTTGTTGGATGATAAGTGAATATTTGAAGTGTTCGCTGAGCCAGCTCAATTCGCTATTCAGCATGGCTTGGCTGTGCCGCCAGCCCTGATCGCTCCAGAACAGCAGCAAACCGGCGAACTCAATCAGAATCGAGAACAGCAGTGAGGCAACCAGCAAGCCGATGATGCGCAGGACCAGGCTGATGGCCGAGACGATCATCCCCGGATGCTGGATCGGTTGTGGCGGCGTGTTCTGTACGGAAGTCACCATCATTCACTCCATTAGTGCCACATGGCTGATGGCGTTAACGCGCCTTCTGTATATGTTTTGCTGAATCGAAACCATCAGGGTAGGGCTACCCCACCTGATCTAAATCGAAGTTGGGAGTTGGGCCGCCACCACTGGCGCTCCACCACTGCCCCGCCTGCGTGTTGTAGATCGCCCGCATGCGTTGAGTGAGTTCCTGCAGGTCTTTGGGCATGGCGTCGTCATTGGAGGGTTTTGGCAAAGGCATACGGACTTTCCAGAGCTGGCCACCGGCCTGGAAGGAGAACATTTGCCCCTTGGGCAAACTGACGATGTGAGCGGGCTCGATCAACGGCACACTGGTGCTGCTGACGCGATCCTGCGAGGACGAAGTGAAGTCGGTATTGGCCTCAGGATCGGAGGTGTCGGTGGCGCCCGACACTAGGGTTTTGGTCAGCACATTGACCTTGGGTAACTGCTGGGTGAGCAGTTCAGCGGTGGCGGTTTCGCGCACGCGGAGCATCTGCAGGGTGTTGAAATTGCCGATCACCTGGCCGGCCTTGGCGCGGTTACCGATTCGCGCTTCGATATCGCTAAGGGTCTGGGTGTAGGCGGTTACCTGGATACCGGCACCGCCACCCTTGTTGATCAGCGGAATGAACTCATCGCCCATCAACTCGTTGAACTCGTCGGCGTGCAGGTTGATCGGCAACTTGTCACTGTAGTTACCTGATTGGGGCAGGCCATGGTCGACGCCGTGTTTGTAGATGTGTCCGGCGACCGAGACCAAGTCGGCGAACATGGAGTTACCTACGGCGGCAGCGACCTCGGCATCGGTCAGCGCATCCAGGCCGACATAGACGATGCCGCGTTTTCGGATGATCTGCATCCAGTCGAAGATTGGCCGCGGGTCATCCAGGTCGGTGTAGTTAGGAGCCAGTAACTGGGCGGTCTTGCCGGTGGTAAGTTTCTCCAGCAGCGGTAGTAACGAGGCAACGATTTTGTCGAAGTAAGTACGGTCATACCGCACCGCCGAACGCAGTCCGTCCATTACCGGATCAAATACCCGTTTCACCGCCAGGTACTGCTCGATGGCCACCACGCGTTTTTCGCGGCCCACCATATGCCGGGGAATGTTCTTCTCGGTGAGCTTGCCTTCCAGTTGGACGATCACTTCCCAGGCTTTCGGATCGGTTTTGGCGAAAAACTGCTGGGCGTATTCGATGAACAGCGCGTCGATGTTGACAACATGCCGTTGGATTTGCAGGTAGTCCGGGCGCCGGCCTAACTCGATCAGGGCACGGGCGATGATGTTGACGAAACGCCAGGCAAACTCGCGAAAGGCCGCGGAGTTACCTTCGCCGCTGAGCTGCCCGGCGATGCGTGACGCCACTTCCGAGATACGCCCGAAGCGTCCTACCGCATTGTAGCGGGCCGAGATTTCTGGCCACCCCAGATGGAAGACATAAAACTCTTTCTCCCGACCAGCGCGTTTGGCTTCGACGTACATGCGCTTGAGCAGGTCGGCATCGCCCTTCGGATCGAAGACGATGACCACTTCATGTTCGACGCGGTGAATGTCCTGGGTGATGTACACCTCGGCGAGTCGCGTCTTGCCGACACGAGTAGTGCCTAGCACCAGGGTGTGTCCGACCCGTTCGCCCAGCGGCAGACTGACTTCTGTTTCATTGGGCTCGACCCCATGCAACAGCGGCGAGCCACCGACTGGGGGTAAAGGACGTAACGGATTGAAGGCACTGTCCCAAGCGGTGACACGCGCCAATGTAGAGAGAGGAAACGGTACATGCTCCAGACGACGTTCGAGTCCACGGGCCAAGCGGTAACAGGTCGGTTGGTCGACATAGTGGGCGACCGCCGGATCCTGGGCTTCGACCAGGCGCTGGGTGTGCAGGCGGGTCCAGCGAAAGCCGCGGCCCATGAACAGGCGCTTACGGCTAACCGGAACCTGCCGGCTGGTCAGTTCGTAGCGGGGGAGCCGTCGGATATTGCGCCGATAGCGCAGCACCTCCCAGGCTTGTCGCAGGCGGATCAGGCCGAACAGGGTATAGGCCAGCGCCGCAATCAGACCGATCTCCGGTGACAGGGCCACGGCCCAGGGCGAGTACACGCACAACACTGCGGCAGCGACGCAGATCGCTACCGTGTACAGCTCCACCGCTGGCCGCAGCTTGGACTCCATCGCATGCTCGGCCATGACCCGACTCACTGTTCCAATAAGGTGGCGGTGATCAAGACGGGGTAGTGCTCAATCTGCAGGCGGGTGGCGATGTCGTTGCCGTTGACCGGCAGGATGGTGATGTCCGGAGCGGCTGCTCGAATCCGGGCCAAAGCTTCAGTATCGGCCACCTCGACGGCGAGGCCGGCTGCACCCAGTTCCTGCAGTTCAGCCGCGCGTTGACGCAGCCAAGTCAGAGACTGGGGATCGTCACCGACCAGAAAAAATGGCCGCAAGCCCGGCATGTTCAGGGCGCGAGACGTGATCTGGCCGGGGCTCAAGTAGGAGCTGCGGATGGGCAGTATCCAGGCTTCATCGGTAAACGTGGACAGGTCCGCATGCATGGCCCGATCAGGCCGGATCTTGTTGTTGATTGGCGGCCTGGCAACCTGAAAATGGGGTCGGTTGAAGTCGCTAGGCCGATCCCCAGCTACGCTCAGTTCCGGCTGAGCGAACGGTACCAAGAGCAGGGTGCAATAACAGACAACGGAGATTCGCTTCATGGTGGTGTGCCCTGTTCGAAGGAAGTCAGCAGCCGTTCAAGTTGCCGGGAAAAACCTGCGCGGTAATGTGCGGCCGGCGCGCCTCCTGCCGGACGGTGATAACGTCCTGCAGCCAACACCCAATCACCGGTGGTGGCGTGATGCTCCTGCAGCAGCGCGGCGGTCACGGCGAGATTTCGGTAGGGGTCGAGGGCTTCGCAAGGACTGGAAAAACGTTGCCCGTGGTAACCCAGGTTGGTTTGCCCGAGACCGACATCGACCCGCTTGGCATCATGCCGAACGAGCGCCTGAAGCAAGGCGTGACAGGCAGCCTGTCGAGTGGCGAAGCGGTAAGGACCACCGGCGATGTTCAGGGTCCATGGCCAGGGCAGCAGTCGACCACGGACGCGGATACCACTCTCCTGCAGGGCAATCGCGAACAGCACCGTCGAAGGGATGTCGGCGTCATGCGCCGCCAATTGATAGGCAGGAGGCGGGAGCTCCTCGGCCTGAGCCGCCAGCATCGCCAACATCAGCGCAAGACTACTCAGTCGAGGCGTTGCCATTGTCCGTTCACCTGTTGAAATGTGGCAGGCAATGGCCCCGGGGCACCCAGGCTGAACCAGCGACCACGGTCATGGTTCAGGGTGATCTGCCGTCGTTGCATCTTGGCCGGATCGATGTCCGCTTGCCGAGCCCAGCTACGGACGCGTTCATCCTCGCCTTGGCTGCCCACCAGGTAGATATCGAACGCCGTATCACTGTTTTGCAAACGTTGTGCTTCAGCGGTGCATGCAGGGCAGTGGTCCTCCACAAAAAGGGCTGGGCGCGGCGCGACCGATGAGCTGGTAGGGGACGAAGATGCCATGCCTTGGATCGGCAGCAGCCCGGGAAACAGCTTGGTCCAGGCCGCGGTGTAAGCGTTTTGGTAGGCCAATTCACGCTCGGCGCGTTTGGCTTCCAGCGCTACCTGTAATTCGGCATAGCGCTGGCGCTCTTGGTCGGTCTGGGCCTCGACTCCAAGTGCAGTCAACGGATCGAGGTTCGGGCTCCAGAAACCACGCGGGCCGGCTTGGATCTGTTCGAAGCGCGTCCACTCCTGTTCCGTCAACCCCCAGCTCGCAGCCTGTTCAGAGTCAGAGCGTCCCAGGGGCGCGGACTGCGTGTCCTGGAACCGTGACTGTGTCGTGATGGGGTTGCCCATCGCAGCGCCCATGGCCAGTAGCGAAGCGAGATAGACGACGGTGGGCAGTAGCGCTCTGTTCATGATCGTTTCTCAAGGGAGGTGCACGGTCTGGTCTGGCTGAGCGGCCACCGCGAAGATGGCTGAGTTCGGCTCCAGCACTTTCAGGTGCCAGGCTCCGAGCTGCTCGCCGCTATGCAGCAGCCGAACTTCTATGAGAGAGCGACTGTCATGAGGTGCGACTGCCAAAAAACGCTCACCACCACGGGATTCGACCCCCAACACCGAGAACGGTGGCGAGAGCGGGACGGGCTTGGGGCGGGCGGTCTGTTTAGGTTTGGTCGCGGAAGGCGATGGCGGTGGGGGTGATGGCTGGGTCTTGTGCTCCTGGAACTGCTGCTCGACCTGTTCAAGGCGTGCGCGCAGCGCTGTCAGGTCTGCCACGGTGGCGCGGGCTGCCAGACCATCGCGCAGCGCCTGTATTTCTTGCGCCCACTGATCCAGCATGGGATCGAGGGTATTGGCCTGTTGCTCACCAGTATCGACCATCTGCTTCAGGTCTTTCAGCGCGTACTGCAGCTTCTCCTGGGCGTCCTTGAGGGCGCTTGAATCACGTTGCAGGGAGTCCAGAGTTTGTAGGCGTTGGGTGTTTGTGCTCTGTAGTTCGGCCACGCGCTGATACTGGTTATACAAACCACCGCTCAGACCGGCGTCCGCCAGGCAAAGCAGCCCAATGATGAGGGTTTGATACGTTGAGGCTTTCATGGCCGCGTCTCCGATTGATGGGGCACGACGGGTGTGTTCAGCGCGACACCGGCCTCCGTTTTCTGCTGTTCGAAGCAGACCGAACGGCTGACTTCATCGGTCGTGAGTTGCCAAGCGGGGCCAGCCAGCACTTGTAGCGCGCTGCGCAAAGGGATTGGACCAAGCCGGTAATGGGCTGCAGGCAGAGGCCGGGTAAACAGCACCTTCACCGACGCAGTAACAGGGCAAAGCGCATAACCAGAGCGCAGCAGCACGTACTGCAACGCATCCTGCACCGAGGGGTGCAGGCTGGACGGGATGTTCACTTCGATGATTTGGGCAAGAAGATCGCGTTGTTCCGTGGTGGGCTCGGTGCTGACCAGCGTGTAGCGGCCATAACGAAGCTCTGCCGGATGGCTTTCTTCGGCTATGCCCCTCGGGTGCTGGGCCCGATTGGAGCCACTGTCGATCGCTGGATGGGTCGGCAAAGGGTTGGGGATTTGCGCGGTGCAGGCGCTCAACAAACCCAGCAGGCAGACAGGCGTGAAAAAACGCTCCATGGAAAAAACCTCATGTCAGATTCAGTGCAGAACCTGACATGAGGTGAAGGAGCGATTCAGTGAGAAAGTTGATTCAACGTGGGTCGTGTTAACGCTGAACACGTTGCTACTCATCAAAAATGGCGAGCCCATCCAAAACGGCAGCGTCGGGGTCGAAGATCAACAAGCGCACATCCGCCAATGCCGCCAGATACAGTACGTTGACCAAGGCTTCCGGTGTGCCGGCGTCGAGTTGGTCTTGCCGCAGTGATGAGTAAGGACGGCCCTCGATCTTTACTAAGTTATCGTCGGTCCAGGGCGTGCCGATCAGTTTGCAACTTATGCCTGAGCAATCATGCAGTGTAAAAAACTCGAACAAGAGGCCGGTTTGCCTCGGAGCGGAGTGACTGATCCACCCCTCCAGATAAAGCATCGCTTCTTCAGGAAGGTGTGCGGTACTGATCTCCCAGGCTCGACTGTAGTGTCCCGTTTCGAAGCTCAAGCGATGGACCATGGCTTGTGCCTCTTCCAGGGAGTACAGATCACCGAGGTGATGCCGCTCGTTGAGCATTTCTCCCGTCACAGCGTAGATTACTTGGCGCACTAGCCCGGTGGACTGGCAGCGTTCATCCAAATCATCCGAAATGGATTGGCCTTCGCTGATCACGGCGAAATCGTCATTGAACAGGCAGGGGAACAGCTGCAGCTCGTCGTCGGGCAGATGGGCCTGTGCGTCGTGTACGGGTCGACAGCAGGGAGGACAGTCGTCTTCGTAGGTGATCAGTAGCAGCCGTTCGATATGAAGGTTGTCGTAACCGCGAGCAAATGGGTTGGAGGCCGTCAGCAGGGCTGCAGCTTGGTGTGTGGGGTTCATGAAGGTTCTCCAGAATGATAATGGACAAGGCGCCCGAAGACGCCTGTGAGGGTTAAAGCCAGCCATGTTCGGCAAGAGAAAGTGGACGACCTTCACCCACGATGAAGTGATCCAGTACGCGCACTTCGATCAAGGCCAAGACCTCTTTCAGCCGTGCCGTCAAGACGTGATCCGCCTGGCTGGGTTCTGTACACCCCGAAGGGTGGTTGTGCACAAAAATGGCCGCCGCAGCGTTATGCGCTAGGGAACGCTTAACGACTTGGCGGGGGTAAACGCTGGCGCCATCAATGCTGCCGTGAAAGAGGGCTTCGAACGCCAACACCCGGTGCTTGGCATCGAGAAATATCACACCGAAGACTTCATGCTCTTGTTGCACAAGATGCAGCTTTAGGTATGAAGCCACGGCGTCAGGCGACGTCAGGTTAGGGCCGCGGGCGAACAGCCGACGATCCAGAATATGCAGTGCTTCGTCGATCACCTGGTTTTCTTGGACGATACGATTAGCCTCGAAATCCGAGGTCTCAATCAGAGTGAGTGGGGTGCTCATGGTGGTACCTCCGAAGGGAACAATCGGGGGTACACGCCCGAGGGGAGTGGTATCCCCGAGGTAGGTATAGAGTTGTGGGCGTTAGCAGGTGACGCGCTGTTACAGCCGCGTGAATCGGTAGCGTTGACCGTGTAGGTGTGAACCACAACCGTCGCAGGGCAATGGGGAAAAGGCTTTTATTCCCCAGCCGGTTTCGGGATCGAAGTCGGCACTGATGGGCATTAACCGAACCAGTCCACGATGGATACCGGCGATGCGTTTCTCGATTTCATCCGTCGTGTAGTAGAGCGATAACGTGCTGTAGTCCTCGTAAGCAGCCGCGAACAGGCAGTCGTCGCAAAGCCAGAAGGATTCCATGTTGGTTCTCCTGTGCTGATTGAAGAAAAGGCGCTCGAGGGAGCGCCTTGATGAGGAACATCGTGGGCCGTTCAGACGGACTGATCGGTACGGGAGGCATCACGGCGGGCCGTGCGGGGAGCGGGTGGAGAGTCAGGTTCTACCTGGGCCTCAGTTGTGCTTTCGATCTCCTCAGCTTCGGCTTCGGCCGACGTTGGGGATGGCTCACTGTTTGGCGCCTGCTCAGCAGGTGCTGTTGCTTCCTGCCTGGCGGGTGCTTTGTACTCGAGCGTGCCGCTGACCTTGATCCAGTCGATGAACAGCAAACGACCTTTCAGGCTGGCGCCCGGTTGGCCTTGTTTATCGCCTTTCTCGTAGAGAAACGGATCGATCCACAGATCGCCGATACGGAACGACAGCAAGACCTTTTTCTCGGCTTTGACGGCGTCCATATAGAGACGAATCAAGCGTTCAGCTTCACCCCCAGCGACTTTGCAGTCGAAACGGGTGTACTCCACCGCATCGGTGGCTCCGTGCAGTGCGGCGATATCGCAGGCCATGAAGGGTTGGCCGCGGCGGACCTGTACTTCACGAACACGATTGAGGTAGCCGATACCGACGGTGTGAAGGTTGAAGTAAGTGGTCGCTTCTTGGGAGTGGTTGGCGTGGGCCATGGTGGTTCTCCTGTTTCAAGGGAAAACGGCGACGCACAATCCCTAACAGGGAAGTGAGCCCCCGTCAGGGTGGGTAAGGTGAAGGTGAGCAATGAACGACTCGCTACCGGCAAGCCGATGACGATCCGAACGATGCGTCTGGAGGAATAGCTGTGCAGCAGAGGAGCGTCTGCGGTGGTGATCCGCAGGCATGGGTAGTGGGCATTCATCACCGCTGAAGCGGTAATCGCGCGAGCTTCCGAACGCTGATCGCACTTGGGTAAACCACCACGAACGTGGCGTAGCCTTGAAGGTTCAAGCTACCTGGGCTGGGCTGTCAACGACAGCGAACCACGCCCTTTATATAAGCCTGTCACAGGGGAGCGTCAAGGCGCTGCCACCCGATTTTTTACGCCTGGAATACGGTAGCAGTTACTGGAATGAAAAAATGAAGAGTAGGCCTGGCGAGGCGCCAGGCGAGGAACAGAAAAGCCACCTTTGACGGTCTTACGCAGTCACAAGCTCCTCGCAAAACTTGGTTTAACTGCGCGATGATTCGCCAACCGACCCTTGTCGTGGCCTGGGTCGGAACATGCTGGCACGCATCCGCGCACAAAGGGTGCCCCGTGTTTCCCCGGTGGGCTCCGGGACTGAATACGATCGCCGAAGCGGATGACCGCTATTGCCGGGTAGAGGCAACAGCGGTCATCCGCCACCACGATCAGGTCGAGCACAAAACGGGAATTAAATTCCGCAGAAAAGAAGGCTCCGAACTCTAGGAGTCCAACCGAGCTGCCCGGAGCGATTCGGTCTTGGGTCGCCGTTGGCGATGATCCTGGGGCACTACAGCAGAGAGGGTGGGACGACGTCAAGGCAGAGAACTCACCGTTCTCCTGATGATCGTCCCATGGCACATCATGAGCGACGCGTATCTTTACTGATCGACACAGTGCCCTTGCAATCTGGATAGCGGGAGCATGACCAGAACGGCCCTGATTTTCCCTTTCGCCTAAGCATTGAGGCGTTGCACATGGGGCAGCCCGGGCCGGCTTCGACCGGTACCGCCAAAGTGAGCGAGCGGTAGTGTGCGACCAATTGCGCAATCCAGTTCGCCTGCTTGGCGACGAACGCATCCAGGGTCAGACGTCCCGCTTCGATTTCGTCCAGCGCCTGTTCCCAGATCGCGGTCATACCAGGATCCGCGACTGCAGCGGGTACCGCCTCGATCAGAGTATGGGCCGCTGCGGAGGCCATTAAAGCGCGTTTTTTCTTCAGCAAATAGCCGCGTTCAATCAACCCCTTGATGATGCCGGCTCGCGTGGCTTCGGTACCGATACCGGTGGTGTCCCGAAGTTTTTGTTTCAGGCGTGGGTCGTTGACCAGCTTGGCCACGTTTTTCATCGCCTTGATCAGATCGCCTTCGGTAAGAGGTTTGGGAGCGGCAGTGCGCATGGACTTGAGTTCGACATCGTCCACTGCGCAGTGCGTGCCCTGCTTCAAGATGGGTAATACTTGGGATTTTTGACTGGGCTCATCCTCCTCGATGTTTTCGGTGAGCAAGCCTTTCCAGCCCTGGACCAGGATTTGTTTGCCGACAGCAGCCAATCGCTCTTTGCCACACTCCAGTTCGACCTGGGTACGATCAAACTCATGGTGCGGAAGAAACTGCGCGAGGTAGTGGCTACGGATCAGTTCGTAGACATGGCGTTCTTGTTCGGACATCCGCACCAGATTTGCCGGCTCGGTGGTGGGAATGATGCCGTGGTGCGCGGTGACCTTGGTATCGTTCCATACGCGGGAGCGTAATGATCGATCCAGGCACCCAAATGCAGTTCTGAGTGCAGGATCCGTTTTAAGCAGGGCATCAAGTACCGTGGGTGCCTCGTTGAACATATTCTCTGGCAAATAGCGGCAATCGCTGCGGGGGTAGGTGGTGGCTTTGTGGGTTTCATACAGGGTTTGGGCGATGTTCAGGGTTTCCTGAGCGCCGAGTCCCAGCTTGCGTGAGCAGACTTCTTGCAGTGTGCTCAAGTCGAAGGGCAGGGGCGGCGGTTCGCGGGAGTGCTCAGTCTGGAGCGAGACCACTGTGGCGGTCTTACTGCTAGAGATCGCTTGGACGGCCTGACTGGCAAGCGCCTGCTGCAGGCAACGACCTGCCTCGTCCCGTCCTGAACATGGCGGTAACCACGACGCGATGAATCGCTGGCCATTCGACGATAGGTGCACTTCAACATTCCAGTAAGGTACCGGGACGAAACTGGCAATGGCACGATCCCGATCGACCACCAGACGTAAAGTGGGTGTCTGGACGCGTCCCACTGACAATACGCCATCGTAGCCTGCCCGCCGACCGAGAAAGGTAAATAAACGACTGAGGTTCATGCCAATCAGCCAGTCGGCGCGGCTGCGGGCGAGGGCGGAGTGATAAAGCGGGAAGGTCTCCTGACCTGATTTCAGCGAGGACAATGCTTTGCGAATCGACGCCTCGTTGAGGGCGGACAACCAGAGGCGCTGAACGGGTCCTCGATACCTGCAAAGCTCCATCAATTCGCGGGCAATCATTTCACCTTCGCGGTCGGCGTCGGTCGCGATGATGACGGTGGTAGCGTCACTGAGCAGGCGTTTGATGACCTTGAACTGTGCCGCTGTCTTGGGTTTGACCTCGACCTGCCAATGCACGGGAATGATCGGTAGATGATCCAGCGACCAGGATTTGTACTGATCACTATAAGCTTCAGGTGGGGCTGTCTCCAGCAAGTGGCCAATACACCAGGTGACAGTGGAGTCGGCGCCGATCAGGCAACCATCACCGCGCCGGGTGGCTCCGAGTACTTTGGCAATGTCCCGACCTTGGGAAGGTTTCTCGCAGAGGAAGAGAAGCATAGAACTGCTCCAGATTGAGTTCGGAGCAGCGTTATTGGAAACAGCAGTGGCGAGATATGAGAAACCTGAATGGCAGGTTCCTCATATTAGTCGGAGAGGGCAGCCTTAAATGGTCGAGGCTGCTAGCCCATTGCAACTGACCGGCAGTATGGCGCTTCACGAGCAGAGTGTAATGACGGGTCAGCAACTTCGCGCAAAGGTGCAATTTTTATGCCTGAGTCTGTCCGTCAGACGTAGGCGGCCCCCTGCGTTTCTTGGATTTCGACGCCGGTGAACTGGTCGGCTCTGTATTTTGAGAGGCCGCCGGTTCACTGGAACGCTCGCGCATGACCACGCCGTGTACCCGGTGAGGCAGAATACCGACTCGACGGGCCTCGATCTTGAAGGTTACCCGCGCGTTGTCTTCGCTGTCCTCCCACTCATCGCGCACGGTACGACCTTCGACCAGCACGCGCATGCCTTTCTGGTACAGCGTGCTCCAGTGTTCAGCCTCACGGTGCCAGAGCTCAACCGGCGCCCAATAACCGCCTCGATCTTCATAGCTGCCCTCGCGTGGGATAGGGTTGTCGAAGTACACATTCAGCCGTAGCAAACGCCGTGGCTCGTCATTGCCTGAGGCGAATTCCTGGAACTCTGGCGCACTGCCGATATTGCCTTCGCCAACGAAAAAAGTACTCATTGTGATACCTCCACTGCGGGTGTGAACTGGCGCAGCAGCCGTTCGGCACTGGCCATATTGATCGCGCAGGTCGAGGCCTGGCGGTAGAGCGAATGCACCACGCTCATCTGCAGGTTCAGTGCAATGCGGTTGCATTCGAAACGGTACAATCCTTCGTGTACGGCCAGCGGCAGGGCGTTGTTGCTCACCTGGCGTTCCCAGACCGCCACCCCCATACGGGCAAAGTCACGGGTGCGCCAACGCAAAAAGGTGCTGCCTGCGCTGGTGTTCTGCAGCACTAAACGAATGTCCAGCAGCGAGTAAGGGGGCTGTCCGGCCTGCTGCACCACAGCCTCCATCAGGTGACGTAACTGCGCCTCGATTTCCCTCGCGACCTGCGCCAGGTGCTCCAACTCCCCCTTACCCTTAAAAGGTTTTAAAAGGCCTTTTAGGGAGGCTGCGTGTTCGAGCTGTCGATAGGCATCCGGTGTTAACGCTTTGAAGGGCATTGGTTGAGCCGGGATCATGGGATTCATGCGTCGTCCTCCGGCTCATTGACTGTCGCAGACGACGCTCCCACGTCCTCTGCCAACGCGTCGGCGTCATCCACTGCCACCGCACTACGGCGAGTGATTGGCGGCGCGAACTGGGAGCGGCGATGACCCTCCAGGATGTCCATCGGGGGCAAACCCATCTTCTCGATGGCCGCAATGGCTCGGGCGTTGTTCGCCGCCATGTCATCGCGTGTGACGCCGGCATGCCGATAGCGCTGGGCCTGGCCGAATAGGCTGCGCAGCAGATGGGCGCCATCATCGATCCAGGCTTCCATGTCCCTGCGACCGATCAACGCGGTGTGATGAGACAACAGGGCACGACGCACCAGGGTGTCGTAGTCGGTCAGCAGGTAGACCGCCAGAAAACCCAGCTGGCTGCCGATGTACAACGGCAAGGTGACGGGGTGGATGTTGAGGTTGTCGCTCATGTCGATCTGTGTCGGCAGGTCCTGTCTGATTCGGTCCAGCTGTTGGGTCAGCTCCAGCATCCCAGCCTTGGCCTGCATCAGTTTTTCTTCGAGTTGCACGATGGCCCAGTCCGCATAGGGATCGTCCTGGGCCGCGGTTTGTTTGATCAGGTTGGTGACACTGATGTAGCCGGCCATGCCCATGATCGAGTGGACGCCTTCACGTGCGGCCCGACCTTGCCAGATACGCGCGGCGTGGTGAGTGTGCAGGGTCAGGGTGATGCTGCTGCGCAATGAACCCAGATTGAGTTGATAGTGATCGGCCACGGTGGTGTCCTCGCATCGGCTTGGACGGAAACGTTGCGACAGATGAGGGTTAAGGGCAGCCAAAAAGCTGAATGAGGTCTGTTCGGTTTGGTTTGAGAAGGCTAACTATGGAGGCGTCAGTGGGAGGAGATGTTTCAGCTTCTCCCGAAGAGTTTCATAGTTTGGTCCGACATGTTCGTAGAGTGGACCTCCATGGATTTGATGCCACTGGCATCAAATCTACTGACGTCCACCGTGTTTGCCACGCAGTTGGCGCAGTTCATTCAGGCACGCTTGGGCCAGGGCTGACGCGGGTTCGCCCTGTCGTCGAGATGGCCGCGAGGGGGCGGGTGGGGGTGGTTCTGCAATGGGTGACGGTTCGGCCTGACCTGCCCAAGGACGAAAGTCACCTTTCAGCGCACGCTGGATCAGGCCCATCAGATACGCCGCTGGCTTGCGGATACCGCCGGCCAAACAGCGTGCTCCCGCTTCGTTGAGCACCGCCTGACGATCCGCGGGTTTGAGCTTGTTCAGCGCCACGGCGACGGCCTGACGCTCGCTTGGGTTCAGGTGCAGTGCAGCGGGCCAGTGCAGGTTATCCACCGCTGGGGTCGCGCGCGGTACAGTACAAATACTTTCTTTTAATACAGTACAGGCGGCGTTCGGATTCCGAACGGTGCGGGAAACACTGGCGTTCAGACTCGGTTCGGAATCCGAACGAGGGCCTGCACGATTCCGAACGAGGGCATCTTCCCCCCGTTCGGAATCGTGCAGAGCGGCATCGGTCGCCTGATCCAATTCTGGCTGCGTCCAGTGTTCGCCCCAGCTGTCGAGCCGTGTCGGTAGTCGACCCTGCTCGATGTCCGTGTCCTGGCGGATTTCTTCCATAATGTGCTGGGCGACAATGCGCACAGCCTTGGTTGCATGGCCGAGGGCATGTCCGACCAGCGCCAGGTAATCCTGATCCAGTTCCATGGCTTCGGCGGGGGTTAACGGCTCATCGTGCAGAACGTACAGAGAACCTTGAAGGCGTCCGCTGAGCTTATCGCGTCCGCGACTCACCAAGCTGAGCCAGCGTGTCAACCTGAGCATCGTCAACACGCGAGCAATGGTTTCACGGGAGGATGACGCACTGTAGGGCACGCTCGACAGGTAGGGCTGCAAATCCTCATAGCGCGGCGTGACCACGCCTTGGCCTTGCAGCATGAGGCGAAACACTTGCCAGGCATTCCGTTCCAACGGCGTCAGCCGATTGTCCAACAGCAGGCGACGTGGCACGACTTCGTGAGATTGGCCACTGAACATAAAGCCAGCCTGCAGAGCCTGGTTAGACGGTGGTTCGGCGGTAGGGCGTGCGGGCCAGCGTTCACTCAACTGCTGGGTGCATTGCTGCAGGACACGCTGCCAGCGGCCGGAAGGGACAGTGTTCATGTTTCGTTGCTGTAATGGTCGATCTGCTGCCACACGATGGTCAAGCTGATCTGTTGCTCCTCCGCTAGCATCATCATGGCGTCGAGCTGATCCTCGGTACCGTAGTGAGCGCGTAGCTGGCACCATCGCTGCCAGAGCGCATGTTCCTGCGCTTCGCTCAAATGCTGAGGGCGGCCCTTACGGGTTTCTATCTTGAGCAGACGTCGGCGCAGGGCAGTTTCCGAATGCGCCAAGCCGAAGCACTGATACATGATGGTGCTGCTGGCGCCTAGCTTGAGCGCCCGGTTGATCAAGCGCTCATTCTGTTCGTCACGTTCGGCTTGCTCAATCAACCGGTGCAGCACCGGCGAGTCAATCTTGACCTCAACCCAAGGTACGGTGGCATGGGCCAGGCGCGACAGGGTGGTGGGCGGTAAGGATTGCAACAAGTAGATGTCGTCTTCACCCAGGCCGAGTGCCTTGCAGCGCTGCAGGTTACCCAGGCGTAGCTCATGCAGCACCTGGGTCAGCATGGCCTGGTTGAGCACATTGAAGGACAGGTTCATGGCAGCTCCTTCGGCGAGTCATCTTCAGGGGTAAGCGTTAAGTCGATCAGGCGCCGGGCCAAACGAATTAACCGATACAGTTTGATGAGAAGACCGTCGGGCAGTCGTTCCAGTCCCACATCCACAGCGGGACGATCAGGCAGCGGGAGTTGATAGACCCCCAACAACAGCTGGCCGAACAGGGCTGAGGGCAATTGTTTGCGATCCTCCCAGTTGACGTCGTCTTGAGCGCGCGACAGGGCCAGGAGCAGAAGGTGAACGCTGGTTGCGCGAGGCGTGCCAAGATCAACTCGCTCGATGTTGAGGGCGAAGCCCAAGCCAAGCGGCTGACCGATGATGCTCTCGGGGTCTCCGGCATAAGAGGCCATTTCCCGCGCCAGTGTGGCAATGGCGGATCGCAGTTGTTCGGGGCTATCCAGTGCTGGTGCGATGGTCCAGATGTCGTCGATCGCATAGGTGTCGACCGGAGATGCTGTGTCGGTGGCTGTCTCGCGATCGATCTGTTCACGAATCTGTTGAACGCGTGATGGAGGACTGACCGCTGATACGACGTTCGTTCCAGTCGGTGTAAGCAATTCCTCTCGCGTTGGTTCGGTCTGGGGTCTGGCATCCGTTGATTGGGAATGGGGCTCGGAGGAGGGAGCTCCTGCCGTGGCGACATCAATGCTCGGCAGATGGCTGTTCTCCGAGGGCTTGGTGAGGACAACGGCCGGCGTCGAGATGACCCGCTGGGTATCGCTCAGATCCAGGACCAACATACGGTAGGACTGTCCGAGCAAGTGGCTCATGCGCTCCAGCAGTTCATCCTGGATTTGCTCAAGGTCGAAGGACTCGGGGTCGGTATCGAAATAGCACAGGGTATCGAGCCAAAAATCGGCGAACGCAACGGTAGCGGTTGAATAACGGTTCCAGGTTCGTTCGGCCTGGCTTCGCAGACCGATTAGGCGTTCGATCTGGGGCTTGCCCAAACCGGCATACAGGGTTTGTGGAATGGCGGGCAATAAGTGTTCGAGGGTGTCGAGCATCCGGCTGATGTGCGACTGTGAAATAGGGTAACCCCCAGCGGCAAGACGTCGTGCCAGTTCACGTTGCGAGAGCATAGCGCCATCTGCTTCGAGCATTGTTTTGAGTTTGGCCACCGCCAGAGCCCGTTCGATGAAGGTGAGTTGGCCGTGCAGATCGCTTTCGGCCAGATGGCCGAGTAGGGCGGTGATTTCATTGCTCCAAGGCCGGAACAGGCAATGAATGCGGAAGAAGCGCTCGTCGTGGGTTTCCTGCCACAGTTCGCCGAGGATCGCCAAGCGGGTATTACCGCCATTGCGGATGATGAAATAGGTTTCACCCGGGCGACGGGTAATCGGTGGCGGTTGGTCCAGCCCGCGTTCACGGATCGAGGCCTTGATATCGTCGTAAAGCGGATTACGGATGAAACGCGGGTTGTGTTCGTAGGGCCGCAACTGCTCCAGGGTGACCAGCATAGGTGTCTCAATTACTGGATCGGACAGCCGCTCCAGTTCTGGACCCGGAGGGAAGTGGTCCTGGTGCAGCTTGTCGGTGATTTCCTCCTGACTGAGCTTCTTCATTTGAACTGCCTCAGTTAACGCCAGTTACGCAAATGGTCACTGACCTCGAATTTCACGATCTCGGCAGTCCCCGAACCTTCGAAATGTCGGGAAAGCTCTGCGAGGAACCAACCCATAGCCGAGTGTCCACGCTGCAGGCGAAAGACCACAGTGCAGTACTCCTCGCAAGGTGAGGGGTGTGGTCGAATAGATGGTTGAACGATGATGGGAAGTTGACCCAACATTAAAAGACTCCTAGCCAACCGCTGTTGGCCTCAAGGTCGAACAAACAAAATGACTTGGCGAGAAATGCCAGCCTGGTGCTTCGTCTCACTGAGCCTCCGCGCATCTGGTCATCGTAGAGATCGCCTCGCGCCATTTCGGAAACAACTCAATGGCCAGCGCTTGCATGGTTTCCAGCGCTGATGGCGAGCGTCGTTCGCGTGATCGGCGCGTCTCGATTCGGTGGACCGGCAAACCGAGGGAAGCGGCATTGAGATACGCCACTCGGTCCGGGATTACGGTGTCTAGCACCGAGATATTGGTAGCCCCAGCGAAAGTCTTGCGCAGGCCACGGATGATCATCCGGTTGTCGACTCGAATGGCATTCACTTGGTTCAAGAGCAGTCGCAATGGGGGCGGTGTAATTCCCAGGAGGCGGAACGGTTCGAGCTCACTGAGCAGCTTCAAGGTGCCGCGGTGCAGTTCGCGAGCGGCGAGCATTTCCGGCGTGATGGGAGAGAGGGCGAGATCGGAGGCGAGGATGGCCATCTCCAGCAGCACGCTACGTGCGCCCTGAGTGTCAATCAAAAGCAGGTCATAATTGAGACGGAGATTGTCGAGCAGATTGCGCAGACGTAATCGCCCGTCGGGGGCGTGCAGCAGCAATGTATTCAGTCGGCCTTGATCGTCGTTGGAGAGGATCAGATCGAGCCCTGCAATTACTGTCCTGGAAATAATCTGGGCAGGAGTTCTTAGGTTGAGTGCGATGAGCTCGTACGCACCTGCATCAGCCTTCTGGCTCAAGGCGTAATAGCTGGAGAGGGTGGGTTGGCTATCCAGATCGAGCAGCAGGACGCGGACGCCGGCATCAGCCAATAGACCGCCGAGATTGGCGGCTACTGTGGTTTTACCCACGCCCCCTTTGGTGGAAACCACCGATACCACACGCATGGCATCAGGCCTGGTGACCTAAGCGTTCAACAATCCACTGCTCGATCTCCTCTGAGTCCCAGCCGACTGCGCGCATGCCAATACGTTTGGCTTGAGGAAATTTGCCTTCCTTCATCAGATTGTAAATGTGCGCACGCTTGAAGCCGGTTTTTCGCTCCACCTCGTCTCGGCGCATAATGTGGCGTTCAGTACTAGCTGAGGCGCTACTGGGGGACGTTACCAACGGATCTTTCATGACAAACACTCCATAGCAAATATTGGCTTGATGAGGATGTGAGTGGCATTCAAAATCACAATGAGATGAAAAGCACCGCGAATTACGATAAGCAGGACCGCAATTTTCGGTGCCTAATCGTTGTTTTCATCGGTGCGTCTGGCTGCTGCGAATCTTTCTTCAAGAGTGCGCTTGTTAAACCCAGGTTTGCCTTCATTTCGTGCTGTGAGAACAGAAATAATGGAAGCTTGGCTGACGAAGCTGGAGTAAGACTTGCCGCCTGGGGATTTACCTAGTAGTAGGCTGATGAGCGCGCCGATGAGACGCAGGTAAGAACGCTCAGATCGTTCATTTGGTTCCATGGCACTTTTGCGGTGCAGTATTAATTTTGCGTTTTCACGACGCAACAAATCACGCTCTTTCGTTAATTCTTGGAGGAGGCCTCGTGTGCGTTCACGCTCAGCTTTACAGATGTCTAACTCAACGAGCAACGCCTTATAAACTTCGATGGTGTGCGGTGAGACTGACTGTTTTTCGGATTCGTCAAAGATGAAGTTCGGCTGTTCTGCTGGATGGTATTCGATAAGCCAACGTTTGAGATCATTATGTCGAATTGTCAGTAGCGGCTGCTCTATCGTTTCACCTGAACTAACCGTCACCCCCATACATCCATAAGCTAGCTCCTGGTTACGGATTGCATCGTTTAGGGATGGTCTGAAGTAG
>NZ_JACARN010000081.1:0-22884 GCF_013386605.1 Pseudomonas sp. IPO3749
TACTTCAGACCATCCTTAGGTTGTATTGAGAATGCCTTTAGTCTGCGTAGGATCAGGTATTTGCCAAGAGAGGGGCAAGATAAAAGGTGCGTAATGCGGTTCGGGTACTTTGGACGAAAAACTTACGACTGGTGTCACTCTCTCGGTTTACCGGCTGAAGGCAAGAATGTTGGTACGGTTAGACGTACACGATCAGTAGTTCGGCAGTAGTTTGGTCCGCCGAGCCGTCCGTACGGTTCAAAGCGATCCACTCGAACCCTAAGTTTCTCTTCGTCGATTAAGTCTTCACGAAAATACATCGCGACAATTTCACCAAATACGATGGAGCGCCGTGTCGAAAACTCGAGAATTTTATACAGCTTGCATTCCCAAGCGATGGGAGCATCGGTGATGCGCGGTACATCAATCGAGGTAGAAGGAGTCAAGCCAAAACCTACCGTGTCTGCTTCTGAGATGTGAGAGGGAAAATCACTGCCGCACAATACCATTCGTTCGGCGATGGTCTCGTCAACCATGTTGACTACGAATTGCTCGCGCTCGATGATATTTTTCAGAGTGTCTTTCTTTTCACCTGGGCGATGACTCTCCTCACCATAGTGATCGACAGCAATAACAAACAGAGGGGGATCTTCGCCCATATAATTGAAGGCACTATAAGGTGCCGCATTGCACAACCCTTCGCTGTTCAAACTTGTCACCAGCGCAATGGGGCGGGGGCCCACGCTCCCGGTAATCAGCCAATATTTTTGCATATTGGTCAGTTCCGACATGGCTATGTGCGTCATGCGTATCTCCAGTTTCGCGCTCTCGCGCCACACGATCAACTAATTATTGTAAGAAGCAACATTACCAACTAGGTTGGATTTTAGCTTTTGAATATTACAAATTCCAATGAGAATGCAGGGAGTTGATATAGCCATTGGTAATAGCAGAGATGGGTTCCTTCGGTCTGGGTAGGCCTAGGTTTGGAGTCGGCATCAAGCGCCTGACCGTCGAAGGCGGTCCGCACGTCAGTGGCTCGTACGTGAACGCCGGGCTGGTAGATGAAATCAGTGTGCTGATTCTGCCCCTGGTCGATGGCTGCGGAGCGCATCTGGCGTCGTTCTCATCGCCACTCCGGAGTTTTGGTCCAATCGAAAATCATTCTTACCTTTTTGATGATTGGCATGGGTGATGGATTCTGTCGTGTCAGAAGTATCGCATGCGCTACGGTATGCGCATTCTCAGGTTGGTGATTTTGATTCATTTGTGTGCATTGATGGTGAAAGGCGGTCTGGCTATTACCATTGGTAATGGTAGGTCACGACATCTTGATTTGTCCTTGTTTTTTTAACGCCATAAACTGAATTTCGCCAGCCTAATTGCCTTTGTCTTTACCGTTGCATGGAACCTTATGTACAAAGCTTTTAATGGCAAGGTAATCTTTTTAATGCAAGGAGTCATTATGTCCATTTCCCCAGTGACAATGCCAAGCTCGCAGGAAAAAGGGGACGTTCTGCCATCAGGGCCGAGTAAGCCCGAGATGATGGCGGCAGTCGCCTCGGTATTGTCCTTTCTTAAAGACAAGCCGTTGGATGAGCAGTTGGAAATCGAGCTCAATCAGCGTTTCGGTGCAACCTCTGAGGTGTATTCAGAGCTGCTTCGGCTGTTGCGCGTGGGTATAGAGGAAGGCTGGGCCTGCTACGCCGAAATCGACGGTCCGGACTATCGCCGCGGGCAACTGGCCAAGTCGACTGAGAACGCTAATGGTTACAGCGTAGAGACCGGCATGTTGAAGAACGTGTTGGGCAACTATCACCTTCACCCCCAAGGCGAGATCAACATGATCGGACCGGAGGACGATGGTGCAACCTTCTGTGGCAACGGTGCAGGATGGAAAGTGTTCGCACCCGGCAGCCAGCATTTTCCAACAGTTAAAGGTGGCAAAGTCACAATGCTGTTCTTTCTCCCAGGTGGAGAAATTGAATACATGGATCCCCCACGGCATAAGTAATAATTTTATTTAATAGCCTCCCAATAATTATAAAAGAAGGACAGGTGATGAATAAGTTCGCGGCGTTCGCGTTACTCTCTGTGTTGACCATGACCATGACCATGACCATGACCATGACCGTGCAGGCGGCTGACAGCGTAAAAATTGGTTTTGTCAGTACGCTGTCCGGCCCTCTTTCTGGGTTTGGGCTTGAGATCCGTGATGGCTTTAATCTGGCGTTAAAGACGAGCGGGAACAAAATCGGCGGAATACCCGTTGAAGTAGTGGAAGGTGATGATCAGGCGAGTCCCGATGTTGGCAAGCAATTAGCCGACAAAATGATCAAACGAGATAAGGTTGATTTCTTGACCGGTATTGTTTATTCGAACGTCATGCTGGCCGTGGGGCCGCCTGCCTTTGCATCTAAAACCTTTTATATCAGTGCGGCAGCGGGGCCGGCGGCGTTTGCCGGTGAGCGTTGCAATAAGTACTTCTTTGGTTTGTCTTGGCAGAACGATGGGCAGAGTGAGGCGGTGGGCAACTACATGACTACCAATCACTATAAGAAAGTATTCATTATTGCGCCAAACTACACGGGCGGCAAAGAAAACCTCGAAGGGTTCAAGCGTTTCTTCAAGGGTGATGTCGCTGCAGAGGTTTATGTGAAGTTGGGGCAGTTGGACTTCGCCTCGGAGCTCGCACAAATTCGCTCGACCAAACCGGATGCGGTGTTTTTCTATCTGCCAAGTGGTATGGGCATCAACTTCATCAAACAGTATGTGGGTGCCGGCCTGGATAAGGAAATTCCCTATTTCTCGACGGGTCACTCGGCTGATGAAGACGTGATTGCTGCCGTGGGTGCCCCCATCGTTGGTCTCAAAAACGCTTCGCACTGGGCCTGGGATTTGAAAAACCCACAAAATGATGCCTTCGTTGCAGACTTCAAAAAAGCCTATGGCCGAATCCCGACCATGTACGCCTTTCAAGGCTATGACGTGGTCCGGCTTCTGGACAGTGCTGTGAGAGACGTCAAAGGCAATTTGACTGATAAAGAAGCACTGCACACCGCCTTGATGACCACTGATTTCAAATCGCTTCGTGGCAATTTCAAATTTAATACCAATCAGTTCCCCATGGACACCTTCTATCTGCGCGAGGTGCAGAAAGACAATGCCGGGCTGATCACTAACAGAACTATCGCGACGATTTTCGACAATCACGCTGACGCCTATGTCGGTGCCTGCAAGCTTTAGCCCCGTCATCAGTGACGCTTCATTCAGTACACCTTGACTAAACGGAAAGAACCTTATGAAACCAACAAATAAAATATTGGCGTTTTCCGGCAGTACCCGAAAAGCCTCGTTTAACGTTAAATTACTGAATCTCGCCGTGGCCGCCGCGCAGGAACACGGCGCGCAGGTCACGCACATCGATTTGCGTGAATTTCCGCTGCCGATCTATGACGGCGATCTGGAAGCGACATCGGGGGTCCCGGAGAACGCCGTACAATTGCGCGAACTCCTGCTGACCCACGACGGGTTGCTAATTGCGTCGCCGGAATATAACGGATCGGTGAGTGCACTGTTGAAGAACACCCTGGACTGGTGTTCCAGGCCTGCCAACGGCGTCGAAGGTCTGGCGCCGTTTCGCGGTAAAGCGGTTGGCTTGATGGCGGCGTCGCTCAGCCCATTCGGCGGCCTGCGTGGGATCATCGACTTGCGTGGAATTATGGCGAAAATGGGCGCTGTGGTTTTGGCCGAAGACGTCGCGATCGCTTCTGCGCAAAACGCGTTCGATCCGACGGACGCCTTTGTCGATTCCAACACTGCGAAGCTGGTCGATCAATTTACGTCGAATCTCATTGGTCTAGTCGCGAAACTGCACCCGAATACTGACGCGTCCAAGGTTGAGCGATGAGCACCCTGATCATTGAGGAAGCGCTGAATGGATTGCAGTTCGGACTCATGCTTTTTCTGCTGGCAGCGGGGTTGACCTTGGTGTTCGGGATCATGGACATGATCAACCTGGCCCACGGCTCGCTATACATGATTGGGGCTTATTTGACCGCGACTGTGACTGACGCGAGCGGTTCTTACTTCATCGGCGTACCTGTGGCGCTGGTGGCAACTGCGATCATCGGAATGGTACTGGAGGTGAGCCTGTTCCGAAGGCTGTACCGACGGGATCACTTGTCCCAGGTGCTGGCGACCTTCGCTCTGATTCTGATCTGTAACGAATCGGTACGGATGATCTGGGGGGCTCAGCCGATCCCACTCAATACGCCGGTTGCCTTTACGCATCCTGTCGAATTGATGCCCGGCCTGCAGTACCCGGCGCAGCGATTAATGATTATCGGTGTGGGATTGGTGGTCGCGGTTGCCATGTACTTCCTAGTGGCCAAAACCCGCTTGGGTATGTGGGTACGGGCTGGGGCTTCGAATCGCGAAATGGCGACCAGCATGGGTGTGAACATCAAATGGTTGTTCACCGCCGTGTTCGGCATCGGTGCAGCGCTGTGCGCCTTGGCGGGCGCAATGCTCGGTCCATTGTTGGCGGTGCAGGTCGGGATGGGTGAAAGCATTCTGATTTTGGCCTTCGTGGTGGTGGTCATCGGAGGTATCGGCTCGATTAGGGGGGCATTTGTCGGTGCCCTACTGATCGGTGCGGTCGATACCCTGAGTCGCTCGTTGCTACCGCTGTTACTGAGCAAGTTTCTGTCGCCGGCGGTGACCTCCTCGATTGGTGCAGCCGTGGCCTCCATCATCATTTATGTTCTTATGGCTGCCGTTTTGTTCTGGAAGCCACAAGGCCTGTTCCCTGCGCGTGGGTGACCCTATGACCTCGACCCTTCACCACAGCGTTCGGCTCGGCGTGGCTGCCGTGGCGCTACTTATTTTGCTGGTATTACCTTGGGTAGCCAGTGTGCTGGATCAGACGTTTTACATGACGTTCGCCACTCGGATCATGATCTTTGCCCTGGCCGCCACCAGCCTCAATCTGGTCCTGGGTTTCGGCGGTCTAGTGGCGTTCGGGCACGCCGGTTTTTTCGGGATTGGCGCTTATACAGTGGCCATTTTGATGGACATGGGCATCAGTTCCGCCTGGACTGCGTGGCCGGCCGCAGTGGCGATTAGCGCCGCGTGCGCGCTGCTGATTGGGCTGATTTCACTACGCACCCGCGGCGTGTATTTCATCATGATCACCTTGTCGTTCGCCCAGATGCTGTACTACATCTTTCAATCTCTGGCCGCATTTGGTGGTGATGACGGCATGTCCCTGGCTGGGCGTTCGACCCTGCCACTGGGACTTGATCTATCATCTGACGTCACTTTCTACTACGTCGTGTTATTGATCTCGGTGGTGGTGATGTTCGCCGTGCAACGTACGGTCAACGCGCGCTTTGGACGGGTACTGCAGTCGATTCGCGAAAACGAATCGCGAATGGAATCCATCGGCTATCCGGTGTTTCGCTTCAAGCTGGTGGCCTTCACCTTGTCCGGCGCACTGGCAGGTTTGGCCGGTGCGCTGGTCGCCAACCAGAATGGCTTCATCAGTCCTAACCTGATGCTTTGGACCCAGTCCGGTACGCTGATGATTATGGTGATTATGGGGGGGGTGGGTTATTTGTATGGCGGTGTTTTCGGTGCAGCGTTGCTATTAATATTGGAGGAGACGCTGTCCAACTACACAATTCATTGGCAATTGCCATTAGGCGTCATTCTTCTGCTGGTCGTGCTGTTTGCACAAACCGGCATCGCCGGAATATTTAGCAGGAAGGTGTCCTCATGAACCAGCCGCTCCTGGAAATCCGCAATTTGGTAAAACGCTTTGGTGGCCTGGTCGCCACCAACGGCACCAACCTATCCATCCATAGCGGTGAAATCCATGCACTCATCGGCCCAAACGGTGCCGGCAAGACCACACTCATTCATCAGATTTCCGGGGCGCTGAACTCCGATGAAGGGACGATGATTTTCGACGGTGTCGACATATTCGACATGCCCATGCACAAACGCGTGGCGGCTGGTTTGGCTCGGTCTTATCAGATCACCAGTATTTTTAAAAAACTGACGGTGTTGGATAACGTTGCGCTGTCGGTGCAGGCACGCAGTGGCAGCAGTTTTCGGTTTTGGCGAGCGGCTATTTCCGAGGCTGCGTTATTTAACGAAGCCCACCAGATCCTCGAACAGGTTGGTTTATCGTCGAAGGCCAAAACCATCGCCGGCAGTCTGGCCCACGGTGAGCAACGGCAACTGGAATTGGGCATCACACTCGGGACCCGCCCAAAATTGTTATTGCTCGATGAACCCATGGCCGGTATGGGCCCTGAAGACTCGGAAAAAATGGTGGAGTTGCTCATGGCGCTTAAGGGTAAATCGACCGTGCTGCTCATCGAGCACGATATGGCTGCGGTGTTCCGGCTCGCCGACCGAATGTCCGCGCTGGTTTATGGTCGAGTCATTGCCACCGGTGTGCCGAACGCTGTGCGGGAAGACCCTGAAGTCAAAAGAGCTTACCTTGGCGAGGAGGCGGTATGAGTGCGATCCTTGAAGTCAGCAACGTAGAAACTTCTTACGGCGAGAGCCAGATTCTGTTTGGCGTGAGTTTGAAGATCAGGGAAGGTGAAATGTCGACCTTGCTCGGCCGCAACGGCATGGGCAAGACTACCAGCGTGCGCTCTATTTTGGGACTGACGCCGGTCAACTCGGGATCAATTCGTTTTCGCGGTGAATTGATCGAGCGCAAATCGGCGGACGCCATTGGGCGCAAGGGTATTGCGGTGGTGCCAGAAGGGCGGCATATCTTTCCGAACCTGACGGTGAAAGAAAACCTGGTGGCCTTTGCCTGTAATCGCAACAAATCCTCTGAGCCATGGACGCTGGACAAGGTCTACAACTTTTTCCCACGGCTGGCTGAGCGCGAGCGCAACATGGGTTCGCAGCTGTCTGGTGGCGAACAACAAATGTTGGCCATCGGCCGTGCGCTGATGACTAATCCTTACTTGTTGATACTGGACGAAGCGACTGAGGGCCTGGCACCGCTGATTCGAGATGAAATCTGGGCTTGTCTCCACGCGTTGAAAAAAAGCGGGCAGACCGTGCTGGTGATCGACAAATACGTCGAGAAGCTAATTGCTCTGGCTGACCATCACACCATTATCGAAAAGGGCCAAGTCGCCTGGCAGGGTTCTTCAAAGGAACTGAGTCTGGACAAAGGCCTTTGGCAGCGATATTTAGGCGTCTAGATACCATCAATAGTTCTATTTTAGTGGAGTTGGCCAGAGGGTTGCTCCTGGGCCAGCTTCGCTTTTTTTTAGGTGGCTATTACTTTCACGAATAAATGACCGTGATCTTTTGAATTTGGTTTTCTACGCATATCGATAAAATAAAACCATCTTGCAACCCCCTGCAGAGCAGAAAACTATGAATACCTTATCGAATCAAGCATCACGTGTTGTGCCTGGCACCGTGCCTTGTCAACTGCTTAATTATGTCGACGGTAACTTTGTTACTTCTGTCTCGAGTTTCGCCAATATTAATCCGGTGAATGGCGAACTTGTTTCCAATGTGTTCGAGGCGGATGCGAAGCAGGTCAGCGATGCTGTTGTTGCTGCGCAAAAAGCGCTGAAAGGCCCGTGGGGGAAGCTGAGCGTCCATGACCGTGCGGCGGTGATTCACAAAATCGCTGATGGCATCCAAGCTCGATTCGAGGAGTTCGTGGCGGCGGAAGTGGCCGACACTGGTCGTCCGGTTCATCAGGCGCGGACCCTCGATATTCCACGTGCCATCGCCAACTTCCGGACCTTTGCCGATTTGGCGAAGACCAGCAACACCGACTTGTTTGAGATGGCTACAGCGGACGGTGCGGGCGCGCTGAACTACACCGTGCGCAAGCCGTTGGGTGTGATTGGGATTATCTCGCCCTGGAACTTGCCGCTGCTGTTGTTTACCTGGAAAGTTGCGCCGGCTCTTGCCTGCGGTAATACCGTGGTCGCAAAGCCGTCGGAAGAATCGCCGTCGTCTGCCACTTTATTGGCCGAAGTCATGCATGACGCCGGTGTTCCACCTGGCGTATTCAACTTGATTCACGGATTTGGTAAAGATTCGGCCGGTGAGTTTCTGACACAACATCCCGGTATCAGTGCCTTGACCTTTACTGGTGAGTCGAAAACCGGTTCGGCGATCATGAAATCGGTGGCCGATGGTGTCAAGGAGGTGTCGTTCGAATTGGGCGGAAAGAACGCCGCCGTGGTCTTTGCCGACGCCGATTTTGATGCCGCTGTAGCGGGTGTTTTGCGCTCTTCCTTTACCAACTCGGGACAAGTCTGCCTGTGTTCAGAGCGTGTGTACGTTCATCGTTCGATCTTCGACAAGTTTGTCGCGGCACTCAAGATTGAAACTGAGAAATTGATTGTGGGTTATCCGGATCAAGAAGGCGTCAGTATGGGCCCTCTGATTTCCCACGGGCATCGCGACAAGGTGCTGTCGTACTACCAATTGGCGGTTGAAGAGGGCGCCACGATTGTCACGGGCGGTGGGGTTCCTCAGTTCAACGATGAGCGCGATCAAGGCGCTTACGTGTTGCCGACGATCTGGACCGGGCTGTCAGACCAGGCGCGCTGCGTTACCGAGGAGATCTTCGGCCCGGTGTGCCACATCTCGCCGTTTGATGACGAGGACGAAGTCATTGGCCGCGTCAACGATAGCGACTACGGACTCGCCTGCGCCATCTGGACCACCAATCTTTCCCGCGCTCATCGTGTTTCCCGGCAAATCCATGTCGGCCTGGTCTGGGTTAATACCTGGTACCTGCGTGACCTGCGCACGCCTTTTGGCGGAGTGAAGCTGTCCGGTCTGGGCCGTGAAGGCGGTCGTTTCTCGATGGACTTCTACTCCGACATCGCCAACATCTGCATCAAGCTTTAAGGGGCATGGACATGCGTCGAACCCTGCAATCGAGCGCCATTGCTGCACCTCGTTTTCACTATTCGCCCTGTGTGGCGATCGGTAGCACCTATCAGGTCTCCGGAATGATTGCGTTGGATCCTGCCTCCGGTCAATTGGTCGAGGGTGGTCCCGGCGCGCAAACCAGCCGCATCCTCGCGAATCTGCAAAGTGCGTTGCCTGATTATGGATTGACCTTGGGCGATCTACTTATCGCTCGAATCTACACCACCCGTTTTGACGCATTCGCCGAGATCAACGCGGCCTGGGAAACCTTGTTTTCCGGCGGTTTGATACCGCCGGCAAGGACCAGTGTCGGCGTCAGTGCGCTGCCTTTGGGTGCCAGTGTCGAAATTGAATTTTCCTTCGTTAAATCATCACAGTGATCAAGAAGCCATGAAAAATAATATTGAACTCGCCGCGTCGAGGTTATGGCAGGCGGAGCTGGACGGAATACCTTGCGAGCCTGTCCGCGACTTGATCGGGATTGACGACGTTGAGCTGGCGTATGCCGTGCAGCAGATCAACACCGAGCGTCGGCTCAAAGAGGGTCGGCGTCTGGTCGGTCGCAAAATCGGCCTCACTTCCAAGGTCGTCCAGCAGCAGCTCGGTGTCGACCAGCCGGATTTCGGCATGTTGTTCGCTGACATGTGTCTGGCTGATGGCGAAGAAATCGCTAACCGCCGGGTGCTGCAAGCTAAGGTCGAGGCGGAAATTGCGCTGGTCATCGAGCGTCCTCTGGACCAGGGCAAACACACGATCGCTGACATTATCCGCGCTACTGCATTTGCTCTTCCGGCCATAGAGATCGTCGGCAGCCGTGTCGCGAACTGGGACATCAAACTCACCGATACCATTGCCGATAACGCGTCCAGCGGACTGTTTGTGCTGGGCTCGCGTCCGGTCAAGCTGGATGCATTCGACATCGTCGCCTGCGGCATGGTCATGGAACGCCGTGGCGATCAGGTCAGCGTTGGAATGGGTGCGGCCTGCATGGGCAATCCGCTGCTGGCTGCCGTTTGGCTGGCCGACACCATGGCGCGTCTTGGGCAACCGCTGCAACCAGGCGACATCATCATGACCGGGGCCCTCGGGCCTATGGTTGCTGCGGCTTCTGGCGATATTTTTGAAGCCAATATCCAAGGCCTGGGTCGCGTTCGCGCCTCCTTCGCCCCTGCGGAGGAGTAACAGACATGGACCAGAACACTCGGCTACAAGTTGCCATTATCGGCTCCGGAAACATCGGCACCGATTTGATGATCAAGGTCTTGCGTAATTCAAAACACTTGGCGATGGGCGCAATGGTGGGCATCGATGCAGCTTCCGATGGCTTGGCTCGCGCTGCACGGATGGGTGTTGCCACCACTCACGAAGGCATCAACGGTTTGGTTAACCTGACAGGATTCGAGCAGATTCGTATCGTGTTCGACGCGACCTCGGCCGGTGCACACGCCAAGCACAACGAAATACTGCAGCAGCACGGGATCAAGGTCATTGATCTAACACCTGCCGCTATCGGTCCTTACGTGGTGCCTGTGGTCAATCTGAGGGATCACCTGGCGAGCACCAACATCAACATGGTGACTTGCGGTGGTCAGGCAACGATTCCTGTGGTGCGCGCCATATCGCGGGTCACTCGGGTTCGTTACGCCGAAATCGTGGCCTCGATTGCCAGTAAATCTGCAGGCCCTGGTACCCGCGCCAATATCGATGAGTTCACCGAAACCACCTCCCATGCGATCGTCAGTGTGGGCGGTGCCGAACACGGTAAAGCGATCATTGTGCTAAACCCGGCCGAACCACCGTTGATGATGCGCGACACCGTTCTGTGCCTGGCCGAAGGCGATGCCGACACTAATGCGATCCGCGAATCCATCGAACAGATGGTTAAAGACGTAGCGGCTTACGTGCCGGGCTACCGCATGAAACAGGACGTGCAATTCGACACGATTCCCGCTGACAAGCCCATCAATATTCCGGGCGTTGGCCTGGTCTCCGGCATCAAGGTGTCGGTGTTTCTGGAAATTGAAGGCGCGGCGCATTACCTACCCGCGTACGCAGGCAATCTCGACATCATGACGTCTGCCGCGCTCGCCGCTGCTGAGCAGATTGCCGCCAACATGATCGCGGCCGGGTAGGGGTATGACTATGAATAGCGCCAAGAAAATCTTTATCCAGGACGTCACCCTGCGTGACGGCATGCATGCAATTCGTCACCAGTATTCGCTTGATCACGTCATGTCCATTGCCAAAGCACTCGACGTGGCGAAGGTCGATAGCATCGAAGTGGCTCACGGCGACGGGCTCGCCGGTTCAAGCTTCAATTATGGCTTTGGTGCCCACAGCGATCTGGAGTGGATTGAAGCGACCGCCTCGGTGCTCAAGTACGCCAAGCTCGCGACCTTGCTGCTGCCAGGCATTGGCACTCTTCATGACCTTGATGCTGCGTTCAAGGCAGGCGTGCGCACCGTCAGGGTTGCGACCCATTGCACGGAAGCCGATATCTCTCGCCAGCACATTGAGCATGCTCGCAAATTGGGCATGGACACGGTTGGTTTTCTGATGATGTCGCACATGGCGACTCCGCAGAAGCTCGCGGAGCAAGCCAAGCTCATGGAAGGTTACGGCGCTGAATGTGTGTACGTCGTGGACTCGGGCGGCGCCTTGTCGATGCAGGGTATTGCCGAGCGCTTCAAAGCCTTCAAAGACGTCCTTGACCCCTCGACCCAAACCGGCATGCATGCGCACCACAATCTGTCGTTGGGGGTCGCAAACTCGATTGTCGCCGTGGAAAACGGTTGTGACCGGGTCGACGCCTCGCTGGCCGGTATGGGTGCCGGGGCAGGTAACGCCCCGCTGGAAGTCTTCATCGCCGCCATCGACAAGTTGGGCTGGAACCATGGCACTGACCTGTTCACCTTGATGGACGCCGCTGACGATCTGGTACGTCCCCTGCAGGACCGCCCGGTACGGGTAGACCGTGAAACTCTCGCGCTGGGTTACGCCGGTGTCTACTCAAGCTTTTTGCGTCATGCAGAAGCAGCTTCGGCGCGTTATGGCGTTTCGGCCGTCGACATCCTGGTCGAGCTGGGCAATCGGCGCATGGTGGGGGGGCAGGAAGACATGATCGTTGATGTCGCCCTGGATTTACTGAGCAAAGGAGGGGGTAAGTGATGAGCAACCTGGACATTTATGCCATTTCAACGGCGCTTGATAACGCAGCCAGATACCGTGAAGAAATTGATCCGCTGACCCCGGTCCATGGGTTCAATCTGAATGAAGCATATGAGATTCAGCGGACGTCGATTGCTTTGCGTCATGCTCGCGGCGAATTGCCGGTCGGCATCAAACTGGGCTTCACCAGCCGCGCGAAGATGATTCAGATGGGCGTCGACAGCCTGATTTGGGGTCTTCTCACCGACGCGATGTTGTATGAAGAAGGAGCAGTGATTGACCTGTCTGACTTCATCCATCCGCGTGCTGAACCCGAAGTCTGCTTTTTGACCAAGCGTGACATCGACCGACCTCTGACGTTACTGGAAGCCTCGTCCTACCTCGAAGGTGTTGCCCCAGCGATTGAAATTATCGATTCCCGTTACCGCAATTTTAAATTCACGCTGGAAGACGTAGTCGCTGATAACTGCTCCTCCGCCGGCCTGGTGATCGGTGCCATGTCGCGCAATCTCACCGATTTGGCCAACTTGGGAGTGGCGATGCGTTTCAACGGCAGGCCCATGCAGATAGGCAGCACCGGCGCCATCCTGGGTGATCCGCTGCGCAGTGTCGTGCAGGCCTCGCGTTTGGCTGCACGCGCAGAAATGGTACTCCCAGCGGGGTCCTTGATTATGGCGGGCGCTGCCACCGCCGCTCAGGCGTTGACCGCCGGCACCCATGTCAGCGCAGAAGTTACTTCTCTGGGACGTGTCGAGTTTTATACGGGAGCGCGAGCATGAGTACTGAAGCGAAATTGGTTGAAGGAAAAGCCCTGCCCCGTGGAAAGTTTCCCCACGTAAAGCGTGCTGGCGATTTTCTTTTTGTTTCAGGCACAAGTTCCCGTCGCCCGGACAATACGTTAGTCGGTGTCGAAGTGGATGAAATGGGGACCACGCATCTCGATATCGTGGCGCAAACCACTGCGGTCATCGAGAATATTCGAGACATTCTTGGCAGTGTTGACGCGACGTTAGACGACGTGGTCGAAATATCGACGTACTTGGTCAACATGAACGACTTCGCCGGTTACAATCAAGTTTACGGCACGTATTTCGGTTATGAAGGCCCGGCGCGAACCACCGTCGCCGTGCACCAGTTGCCGCACCCACACTTGGTTATCGAAATTAAAGCTGTCGCCTATAAACCGTTGTCACAGAAGGGAGTTTGACGATGTTTACATACGGTAAACCATTGAATTTTCAGCGCTGGCTTGACGATCACAAAGACTTGCTTAAACCGCCAGTTGGCAACCAGCAAGTGTGGAAGGATGCCGATTTTTTGGTAACGGTAGTGGGAGGGCCTAATTTTCGTACCGATTTTCATGATGACCCGATGGAAGAGTTCTTCTATCAGTTTAAGGGCAACGCTTACTTGAACATCATGGACCGGGGGCAGTTGGAGCGTCTTGAACTGGAAGAGGGTGCGATCTTTCTTTTGCCCCCACATTTGCGTCACTCACCGCAACGGCCTGATCCGGAAAGTCGCTGTTTGGTCATTGAACGCCAACGGCCACAAGGCACGATCGATGGTTTTGAATGGTACTGCTTGAACTGTAACGGGCTTGTCCATCGTGTTGAAGTACAACTTAAAAATATCGTCACCGATTTGCCCCCGTTGTTCGATGTGTTTTATGCCAATGAGAACTTACGCAAGTGCCCGCAATGCGGCCAGGTTCACCCGGGTAAGGCGGCGATTGATGCAATGGCGCGTGGAGAAAAATCTTGAAAAGTCCACATATCGATATGCATTCGCACTTTTTTCCACGGATTTCGGAACAAGAAGCTGCGGAGTTCGATTCGGCACAGGCACCTTGGCTACAAGTAAGCGCTAAAGGTGATACCGGTTCAATTATGATGGGCAAGAATAATTTCCGTCCGGTTTACCAGGCTCTATGGGATCCCGCTGTCCGGATTGAAGAAATGGACGCGCAGGGCGTGGATGTCCAGGTGACTTGCGCCACGCCTGTGATGTTCGGCTACACATGGGAGGCCAAAAAAACGGCGCAATGGGCTGCGCGAATGAATGATTTGGCCTTAGAGTTTGCCGGTCACAACCCCCAGCGTCTCAAAGTTCTGGCTCAGGTACCCTTGCAAGATCTGGATTTGGCGTGTAGAGAAGCATCGCGTGCTGTGGCATCGGGGCATCTTGGTGTACAGATTGGCAACCATTTGGGAGACAAGGATCTCGACGATGCGACACTCGAATCCTTTTTGACCCACTGTGCCAACGAGAACATCCCAATTCTGGTTCATCCGTGGGACATGATGGGTGGACAGCGGATGAAGAAGTGGATGTTGCCGTGGTTGGTTGCCATGCCGGCGGAAACACAGCTTGCGATTTTATCGCTGATATTGTCCGGTGCATTCGAGCGAATTCCAAAGTCGCTGAAAATTTGCTTCGGGCACGGCGGGGGCAGTTTTGCATTTCTGCTAGGGCGCGTTGATAACGCTTGGCGACATCGCGATATCGTGCGCGAAGACTGCCCGCGCCTGCCGTCCGAATACGCCGACCGATTTTTTGTCGACAGTGCGGTATTTAACCCGGCGGCACTGGAGCTGTTGGTCAGTGTGATGGGCGAGGATCGTGTCATGTTGGGGTCCGATTACCCATTCCCATTGGGGGAGCAAAAAATAGGTGACTTGATTTTGACCAGTGATTTTGAGGAGTCAACCAAGAAAAAGATTCTGTCGGGCAACGCCAGCCAGTTTTTCAACATTCCGCTGTAGTCAGCAGTACTGATACACCATTTCCTATTACTGAAAATCAGGACGGCAAACATAAAAGCGTTCTATTTAAAAGGCGCGATAAGCACTCTGAATTTGCTAGCGCGCCGTTCTGAAAGTTCAAGAGCGCTGGTAAGTAAGCGGGGCTTACTGGCAAGAAAATTTGTAGGTATTTAGTCTGGAAATCAGTCTTTTCCTGAGGATCGGATGGCCCATCGCGTTATACTCTGTTTTTAGCATTCGATGGGCACTAATGTCGATTTTATACCTGGAGCGTTATGGAAATCTTACCCATATCGGCAATCACGTTAAGTCGAAAATTGAAATTCAACCAGCTCATGATATTTGAGCTGGTGCTGGAGTCAGGTTCATTTGTAAGAGCTGCCAATACCATGGGCCTTACTCAGCCAGCGATCACTAAAGCTATTTACGATCTGGAGTCTTTTTTTGGCGGTCCTTTGTTTGATCGCTCCAATCGAGGGGTGACGCCCACCGAATTCGGCATCATGTTAGGTCGTCGCGTAAAGTCATTGATTGCTGAAACTCGTTACATGACTGAAGAAGTCAACGCTTTCCGCACAGGGGATGCCGGGCACGTTATTGTCGGTACACTTATCTCCGCGTCGGCGAAGCTTTTACCGCGTGCCATAGTGAAATTACGCAAGGCTACGCCAGGTGTTTCGATCACGGTCCGTGAAGGTACAACGGCACAAATGTTTCCCGCTTTGGCCACTGGGGACCTTGACATTGTGGTCGGTCGGCTTCCGGAGCAAGAGCTGGCGCATGCGTTTGCGCTCAAGCACGAGGTCTTGTTTGATGAATCCTTTTGCGCGGTAGTGGGAAAAGGTCATGCACTGTCGGATCGAAAAGGTCTGAACGTTGCCGAGTTGATGTGCGAGGAGTGGATATTTCCGTTGCAGGAGTCCCCCTCCTACAATGCTGTCGCTAAGTTTTTCCGGGATGGCGGGTTAGGCCTGCCGCCTCATCATGTACATTCTCTTTCGACGCTGACTAATATTGGCTTGTTGTTGGAAACCGATATGATCGCGCTGATGCCCCGTGCGGCTGCATTGCAATTCTTGAAAGCTGGCTTGTTGGCCATCCTTGATATGACCAGCACCGCCAATTTTGGCCAAGTCGGTTTTTCGATACGGGCTGACAAAGACGTTAACCCTGCCTGTAAAAATTTTATTAAGTGTCTTCGTGAGGCCGCCATGGGAATATTTGAATAACCCTCTTCCCTGAGCGTAATCCCCCTGTTCCGTCACTCTTGATCGGACCACCTTTCATTCTATTCTCCTTCGTTTGTCTGGTTTTCAGGCACGTAATTTGATGGCGCCTATCGGATTGTCTATTACTAACGGTAATGGACGATGAGGGGATATTGATTGGCATTTGTTTTTTGGATGGCCTAAAAAGAGAGTGTGTCTTTTTTGGTGTTTTGCAAATCCAAGTACAGAGCGACTGGATAATCAGCGTCGCTTGCTGTATTGAATTCATTCGCCGACTAAGTCGCAAGTGTTAAACAGCATATAACAACAATGAACAGCTGTGACCGAGCGGCACTATGCTGTGCGTATCACAATAATAAAAATATTTTGCCCCTTTAAGCCAATCAGTGACTTTTAACGGAGCTTACTATGCGCATAAAAACAATAAATGCTGTCGCTTTGATGGTGACAACTGGAGCAATACAGCCGGTACTGGCCAGCCAACAGTCGGATGCCACCGGATTTGTTGAAGGTTCGAAAGCATCCATCAACATCCGCAACATGTTCATGAATCGCAACTTCCGTCAATCCAGTGCGCCACAGAGTTTCGGTGAAGAATGGGCCCAAGGTTTTATCGGTACTTTCCAGTCAGGTTTTACGCAAGGGACGGTCGGCTTCGGTGTCGACGTGCTTGGCCAGTTCGGTATGAAACTGGACACCGGCGATGGCCGCACCGGCGGTGGTACCGGCCTATTGGAACAGGACAAAGATGGCGCCAAAGACAATTACTCAAAACTCGGTGGCGCTCTAAAGGTTCAGGTCTCCAACAGTGTGCTTAAGTACGGCAATCAGCTTATGTCGTTGCCGATCCTTTCTACCTCCGACGCGCGGCTGTTGCCCGAGTCAGCCACTGGATTGTCGCTGACCAGTAACGAAATAAAAAATCTGACGTTTTCGGCGGGGCATTTCACCGGCCTCAACAATCGCAATGACAGCAAGCCCGACAGCGCCCGGCTCACCAGCCTCGACTACGTCGGCGGGTTTTACAAGTTCAGCGATCGCTTGACCGGCAGTTTGTTTTATCAAAAAGTCGAAGATTACTGGCGCAAATACTATGGCAGCACCACCTACGCTATCCCGCTCACCAAGACCCAGGCCTTGAATTTTGACTTCAATATCTACGACACCAAGAGCAGTGGCGAAGCTCGGGCAGGTGAATTGGATAACCGGATATGGAGTTTGTCGGCCGCCTACACCTTGGGCGCGCATCGATTCTTGATTGGTCACCAGCGTGTGTCCGGGCGTGGTGATTACCAATATGGTATCGATGGTTTGAGTACGGTGTATGTGGGCAACTCGATCCAGTATTCCGACTTCAACTACCAAGACGAAAAATCCTGGCAGGTCCGTTATGACATGAATCTGGCGCCTTACGGAATACCGGGCTTGACCTTTATGACCCGATACGTAAAGGGCACCGGATTCGATACCGCGGCGACCAATAACGGCCATGCCTGGGAACGAGATATCGAATCCAAGTATGTGGTGCAAGAAGGCCCCGCAAAAAATTTGAGTTTCCGGCTACGCCACGCTTCGTACCGCAGTTCCGATAGAGGCGGTGAGATCGACGAAATTCGGATCATCACGGAATACCCGCTAAACATTTTTTGAGGCTCGACTGGAAGTCAGACGTTCATGGCGGCTGTTGACGCAGCCGTTTTGAGCATTACACGAGGTGACAACATGGGCTACGACATCAAAATCTTCGATCCAATAAGGACCGCGGTTCTGGTCATCGACATGCAGAATGACTTCATCGCCGTCGGTGCGCCGTTGGAAACGTCTACCGGTCGAGCATTGATTCCGATACTGAATAAACTGGTCGACGCCTTGCGCGACAGAGGTGCCACTATCATCTACACCGCCCATGTACACAAGGAAGACGGTACGGATATTGGACGTTATGGGGAAATCCATCCGCCAAGCGGCCGAGGAGAGGCGTTGGTTGAAGGCAGCCTTGGGGCCGAGATCTATCCAGAATGCGCACCAAAGAAGGGTGATCGACTGATCAAAAAACATCGTTACAGCGCTTTTTTTGAAACTGAACTGCAGCAGATTCTTAAAGAGCGGTGGATCCAGAACGTGGTGGTTGTGGGTGTCACTACCGAGAACTGTGTTCATGCCACAGCGAGGGATGCGCTGTTTCGTGACTACCGTACTTTCGTTATTGCCGATTGCTGCGCTACTCGTGATCATCCGGATGCCGGCTGGGGTGCATTGTCTGCCTCGCAAGTACAACAGACTTCGCTGATAATACTCAAACAATCAACCGCCGATGTCTGTACGTCGGAGGAGCTTGTGAAACGATTTTGCTTTCCGACGGTTCTGCCTACTTGATAATTTTTATGTCTCCTATTGTGTCTGGTCCCAGGACTTCCGCACTGCTAGGGTTCTTGTTTGAAAAGCAACATCAGAGACGTAGTTCCGTGTGGACTGATGTTTGAGTATCTTGTCGATCAGCCAAGTTTGTTGGTGTCGAGTCAACTAGGTTGTTCGCACTTTCAAATCGCTTTGATATTTAGACAGTATTCACAGGCAAGTCCTGCTTTCATTAATTCATAGTTCTTTCGCAGGCCTGCCATTACGGTTTATATACACGATGAAGCTTATATAAAAGCAACCATAAGTAGCCATTGAACCGGTCTCATTCATCTGGAGAGCAGGCCTACGAAGCTTTATTGGCCTAGAGCGACCAGACAAGTTTGACCAAGGTCGTCGTCCCTTCTGGTCTGTTTTCTACTAAGGCTTATTTTAGATATTTCGCCTCTAAAGACCAGCCTTGCCCTTGGTAATGTAAACCTGGTCCGTATGCGACTTCCTGCCCTCGAAATCCTATATCGGAGCCGTCTACTCGATCGGATGTTAGTTGCTTGAAGGCATCCCCCTGAAGGCCAATCGTCCAGTGTGGGCTGATCTCATAGCCCGCAGCATAGTTTGCAGCGAAATACTGGCCAGAGTGGTAGTTAGTGGCGTGATTGGTTGAGTTGAAGCCGTAGGTCACTTCAGTGGAAAGGTCCCATCCGTTAGGTTGGTGGTAGCTATATAGAATGAGCGGTCGCAAGGTGTAGTAGTTTTTGCCGGCATTCGCCATCTGGTTTTTGTCGTAGGTGCCAGTTGGAACTGCCGCCTCCATGGCTGTCACCCAATGGTGATACCCATTGTGCCAAGAGAGGAATACTGCCAGGACTAGGTCTGCCATCGCTTGGCGTTGATCGGTCATTCCGCCCTGGCTGACACGTAGATCCAGTATCGGTTGAGCTGCACTAAAGCCTAATTGTCCTCCCATGATCTTTGTTTCAGTCATCCAGATTAGGCGCGGAATAATCGCATCCAGATTTATTCCAAAACCAGGAATCAGGGATTTACCATGTTTGTCATTAAAGCGAGACGCGTGATAATTCTGATAGTATGCCAGCAGGTAAACGCCAGGAGGAGGAAGATTGCCTGTGGTGAAGCCCTCGGCACCAAGGGCAAAAGTATCGGCACCATTTTCAGTTGCGACTGCCAGATTTCCTGCCATGCAAGCAGCAAATCCTATTGCCAAACGAATGCTCGGGATGTTCATTGAATTAGCCTTATTATTTTTATTTAGCGCTTTCGCTGCCTGTGCGAGTTGCGGTCGCATCTTGGCGAACGTAAAGCAAGGTAGCGAACCGTCGTGGCTTATCTAGAACGGCAGGTAGCCAGCGAATACGGAATCTGGCTAACTTCGTACAGCGCTAGGGTTACAGACTTTGTACTAAGCATAAATCGATTGCGTGAGTGGGCTTACCTGCGGAGAAGGCCAGCTAGGGCGTTGTTCAAAATGCTTCTGGTCGGGAGTTCGCTATAAAGTTGAAGCAGCCAAGACTGCTGTTCGGCATAGGGGATTGACTAAGCTCGTGAGGTTGGAACATCGACCCGTGATAACCGAGTTCGGCGAGTCTGGGAGGGCGACTCGCCGAAGCGGGATTTGTATTGCTGGTAGAAGGTTCCCAAGTGGGTAAATCCCCACTGCGATGCGATGGACTCGATCGTTGTCGCGGAATCGTTGCCGGGCAACAATTGCGTATGCACACGATCAAGCCTCAGTTCAACTAGATAACGCATCGCAGTGGTACCCTTGAACTCCTTGAAGGTACGGGTTAGGGAACGAATACTGCAGCTGGCTGAATTGGCAATATCGGCAAGGGTCAGAGCATCACTAATATGATGCTCCATGTACGCCACCGCGCGATGCCATTGGCTCGGAGCGATGGTCGTAGCCTGCTCCGCCAACGCTGGCGGGTAATTGTGAGGCTGACACGACAACAGCGTCATCATCAACAGCTCCTCAGTCGCGGGTGCGAACTGCTCACGGAAGAGACGATCACCACCTCTTTCAAGCGTGCTTACCACAAATTCCAGCAAGGACAACCAGCGCCAACTGACTTGAAGTCCATCCATGACCACGGCGAATTTCAATGGCCTTCTTCCCTGCCTACCTATCATCCGCCAGCACAACGACTCCACACGTCTACGTGGAATCCGCAATTTGAATGCGGTCGAGCCCGCCGCGTACTCGAAGCGGGAATGATCCTCATCGACGGTAAGTAATGTAGCACCAGCGACGACATCGTAACTGTTGCCGGCTGTCACAACTCGAATGCGCCCCGCGATCACCGTCGTAACGATTAGCCATCCCCCCAGATCATCAGGTTCAATATTCACGTCACTGCCGTAGTTGACTGTGGAAATATTAAGTGTGCCCCAATTGACCGTATGGACAAGAACGGGCCCAGCATCCCTCAGTCCGGACGGTGCATAGCTCCGGAATGGGCCAAATAGTGTGGATATCACTCGATTTGCTTCGGTACGATCATCGGTACACAAAAAGAGATGTTCGTCAGAAAGTAAGAGACGGCGAAATTCAGAGGGTGTAACGGATGAGTGCGTCATGGTATCTCTCGCAAAACACAGTCGTGTTAATTGATGCAGTATTGATAACTCTGATTTTTTCTCGGAAACTCTAAGGAAGTTATTAAGTCCGGCGCTAGGTACCAGCTGCTATAGCAGGATGCAGCACATGAGTTCAAAATGTCAACTGTCATGAAGGTTATATTATTTTTAAACGGATATACAAGTACGGTTAGATTTAAGATATTCCATCTTGTAATAGACGCTCATGATTTTTTGATTACTAAAGCGCCAATTTACTCGATAGATTTTAGAACTGCGTTTCGAGCATGAGCGTTCTGCACCTGCTGCAACGCTTGAAAACCACATCGAGAGATTAACCATGAGCGAAATGTCTGCTGAGTTTCAAAAAGAACAATCCACTCGCGCGTCGTTGTTAAAGAGGGCTAATCTGGAGGCTGGTTTCTTCAACTTCATAGGGGGCAAACGGGTTTCTCTCGGCGGCACCCTGGATGTTGTGAATCCGGCCACGGGGGAGGCTATCGCCTCGGTCCCTGACGTGGGCCAGGAAGGATTGGATCAAGCGGTTGCCGCTGCTCGCGGCGCTTTTCCTGCATGGGCAGCAACTCCATACGCCGAGCGGCGAGGGCTCCTGAGCTCCTTTATTGCTCGGATCAAGGAGCACGAACCGGACCTGATAGCGCTGCTAACGGCAGAGCATGGCCGTCCGCTATCGACATCCACTTGGGAACTGCAAACGCTCACAGATGAATACGGTCCGGCATTGATTAATCTGGAATTGCCTTCAGAAGAAAGCGATACGAAAACAATGGGCCATGTGATCAAGCGATATACTCCGCTAGGCGTTGTCTGCGCCATTAGTCCATGGAACGCACCAGTACTTTTATCCTTTCTGAAAGTTTTGGCAGCGCTGGTGACCGGCAATACCATCGTTCTGAAACCTTCACCGTACGCACCTTTGACAGTGCTACGCATCGCGGATTACGGAATTGATCTGCTACCACCAGGCGTGCTGAACATCATCACCGGTGGCGATACTCTTGGTCCGCTGATGACGGCGCACCCAGGGTTCGACAAGGTAACCTTCACCGGTTCGACTCAGACTGGCAAGCGGGTAATGAACTCAGTGGCGACAACTCTCAAGCGCTTGACTCTGGAGTTGGGCGGTAACGATCCTGCTATTGTGCTTCCAGATGCTGATCCAGAAAAGATAGCCGAGTCACTGTTCTGGAGCATGTTTATGCTCAATGGACACGCATGCATCAGTCTTAAGCGTCTTTATATTCATGAGTCGATTTACCCGGCAGTGACTCAGGCGCTCATTTCCTACGCCACTCAAATTAAGACTGGCGATGGCTATGCGCCAGATTCGGCGCTGGGACCTGTGCAAAACAAGATGCAATTTCAACAGATCCAGGCGACCTGGGCAGAAATAGAGAGCAGCGGAACGAAAGTTCTGTATCAAGGTGAGGCACCTGATCAGGGATATTTCTTTCCTGTGACGATGCTCGATAATCCCGCGGACGATGCTTCCTTTGTGAAAAAAGAAGTGTTCGGTCCTATCCGCTCCGTCATGAAATACACGGATTTAGACGACGTAATTCGTCGTGCCAATGACACCAGTTATGGACTCGGTTCATCAGTCTGGGGTACTGACACTAAACAATTAGTAGAAGTTGCTAGCCAGTTGAAGTCCGGTACGGTCTGGATTAATCAGCACGCTAGTTTGGCTGGTGATCTACCGTTCGGTGGTCATAAGGAATCAGGTTTCGGCGTTGAGTTTGGCATTGAAGGGTTGAAGTCTTATTGCAGCGTGCAAGTTATTGCTACCAAATAAAGATATTAGCGGCTCTTCGCATTTAAGG
>NZ_JACARN010000082.1:0-31817 GCF_013386605.1 Pseudomonas sp. IPO3749
GCAGTTCACATTCCAGTTTGTAGAGGGCTGCGCGTCCTGCGCCGACATAGGCCTGCAAGTGCCCCATGGCGTGCCTCGCAACCTCGAAGTTCAGGCCGTCGAGCACGACAAGGATGACATTGTGCTTCATGGGGGCTGGGGCTCCGCGACAGTAGGTTTGACTCAATTTCATTGGATGAGCGGGCCAAAAGTGTGGGAGCGGGCTTGCTCGCGAAAGCTGTGTGTCAGGCGATGAATCAGTTGACTGAACCAACGCATTCGCGAGCAAGCCCGCTCCCACATTGGATCTCCAGTGGAGCTCCAATGCGGGTGGCGGACTTACTTCATCTCTACGATGACCTGCTCGTTCCACAGCTGAGGCAGTTTCTTGGACGTGGCTTCCCAGGCATCGGCATCCTTGATCGGCTGCGGGTTGGCCTTGGTGTACTGCTCGCCCGGGATCAGGTTCTTGGCGATATCGGCCGGCAGTTTCAGGTCGGTTTCAGCGCGGATTGGACGCGCATTGCCTTTCGCCAGGTTGAGTTGGCCGGCGTCGCTGAAGATGTATTCGCGGGTCAGCTTGGCGGCGTTCGGGTGCTTGGCGTATTTGTTGATGATGGTGGTGTAGCCGGATTTCACCGAGCCGTCCGATGGGATCAGCACCACGTAGTCATCCGGGTTGGCCATCTTGGCCTTGTAGCTCAGGCCGTTGAAGTCCCAGACCACGCCCACTTCGACTTCGCCTTTTTCCATGGTGGCGATGGTCGGGTTGGACAGCGAGAGACGGCCTTGCTGGGCGATCTTGGTGAAAAATTGCAGGCCGGGGGCGATGTTCTTTTCGTCGCCTTTATTGGCGATGGCGGCTGCCAGTACACCGTTGGCCGCTTGCGCTGCGGTGCTCACGTCACCGATGGAGACTTTGTACTTGCCGTTTTGCAGGTCAGCCCAACTGGTCGGCACTTCAGAGCCGTGCAGCAGCTTCTTGTTGACGATAAACGCGATGGTGCCGGTGTAGGCCAAGGCCCAGTGGCCGTCTTTATCTTTAGCCCAATCCGGAACCTGGGCCCAGGTGGACGGTTTGTACGGCTGGGTGACTTCCTGCTTCACCGCAATCGGACCGAACGCTGCGCCCACGTCACCGATGTCGGCGCTGGCGTTGTCTTTCTCAGCCTTGAACTTGGCGATTTCCTGGGCCGAGCTCATGTCGGTGTCGATGTGCTTGAGGCCGTAGGTCTTGGCCAGGTCTTCCCAGGTGCCTTTCCAGTTGGCCCAGTCATCGGGCATGCCGACGCTGTTGACGGCGCCTTCTGCCTTTGCGGCAGCTTCCAGGGTTTTTAGATCGGTATCAGCGGCCATGGCGGCGGTGCACATGGCAATGGTCGAGCCTAACAGTGATGCCAGGAAAAGCTGTTTCATCCGAAGCTCCTTTGGGCGTTTTCAACGCTGCGTTTTTATCGACGTTTGCGGTGGTGTTGGTCTAGGTCAGCAATACCTGAGCCAATCTAGGCTCGATGGATGACAGTTTCATGTCGATGTCGTTTTTAAATCGCTGATGTCGCTTGTCGCAGAGTTAGCGTAGACCATGCCCAAGTGCCCGCATTGATTGGACTTGGCCGATGTATTGCAGGGTGTGCTAAGGGCGATGGATACGGACTGTCATCTGTCGGTCATCTGTAATGCCTAGGCTGGCAAGCTTGAGTGTTGGCCGGTTTACGCAGCGGTTTGTGCACCGGATCGGTGCTGGTCTAGTCCAGATAGGTAACGTTGATGCGTGATGAGGCAATCAAGGCGGTGACATCCATTGGCCTGGCGCTGCAAGAGCAGATCGATCACGGTTTGTTGCCGCCTGCCAGCAAACTGCCTGCCGAGCGCAAGCTCAGCGAGTTGTTTGGTACCACCCGGATTACGGTGCGGGAAGCCTTGTTACAACTTGAGGCACAGGGCCAGATCTATCGCGAGGAGCGGCGCGGTTGGTTTGTCTCACCGCCACGGCTGGCGTACAACCTGATGCAACGCAGCCACTTTCACGCCATGGTCAGCGACCAGGGGCGCGTGGCTTCCACGGAAGTCATCTCTGCACGCCTGCAACCGGCCTCGGCGGCGGTGTGTGCGTGGTTGCAGTTGCCCGCGCTGTCCAGTGTGATCCAGATCTGCCGGGGACGGCGGATTGATGGGCGCTTGGTGCTGTATGTAGAGCACTACCTGAACCCGCAGTATTTTCCGGGGATCCTGGCGTGTGATTTGAATCAGTCGATGACGGAGCTGTATGCGCGCAAGTACGACCTGCACTACGGGCGCGTGCGCTTTGAAATCGTGCCGACCTCACTGCCGGTGGAAGCCGCGGCCGCGTTGCGCGTGTCGGTGGGCAGCCCGGGCTTGCGGATCGCCCGGGTCAATTATGACCAGCACCAGCGGTTGATCGATTGCGACCTGGAGTTCTGGCGGCATGATGCCATTCATGTCGGTGTGGATGTTACGGGGTCAGCGCCTTGATCACCTGATCCACATTGGTTTCCAGCTCTGTCACCGGCTCCGCACCGTCCACATTCAACACCAACAGTTTTGAATCACCGGCAGTGATAGCCGCCTTCACCGCGTCACTCGGCTGCCGATGATGCAGCACCACTGCCACCTCGTTGTCCTTCAGCTCGGCACTCAGTTTCTGCAACGCCTCAGGCGTCCACTCCGCGTCGGGTCGCGCATCGGTGCTGAGTACTTCCAGGTTCAAACTGCTGACCAGGTACGCGAAGTGATCACTCAGGCTGACCACGCTCAGGTTATCCACCTTGGCCAGTCGCGCCTCGCTGTCGGCGGTGAGCTTGAGCAGGCGCTGCTTGAGGGTGGCGAGGTTGGCGTCGATCTTCGGCTTGGCGTTGGGCGCCAGGCGGCTCAGGTCGGCGGCCAGCACATCGGCCATGCGTCCCATGTTGTTGCTCGACTGCCACGGCTGGCTGTTCAGGCCATCGGTGACGCCCGGCTGCACCGCGATGCCCGGCAGACCGCCGTCCACCGGACGTGCAGCGTCGACTTCGACGATGCGGATGTTGCTGCGCCGCGCCACCGGGTACAGCGGGTCATCGGCCCACAGCGAGCGCAGGCCGATGGCAGCGTCGGCGTCCAGTGCCAATTTGCTCAGGGCCGGCGCGCCTCGGCCGGTGAAGTAGGACACTTGTCGCGAACCTGGCAGGTTGGCCGGGGCGGCGCGTTCGAGTTGTACGTCGGTGCCTTTGAGCAGCACTTCAGCCAGGCCATAGGTGATCGGCAGCGAGGCCAGCACTTTGACCGGTTTTGCCGCGTGGGCAGCTGGTTTGGCCGCTTCAGCCGCCATCAATGGCGTGGGGAACAAACAGGCGATGGCCAGGGCCAGGGGAGAAAGAACGGAGCGCATTATCCAAGATTCCCTTTAAGGCTGGGCACCGTACCGCGCGCGATGGCGGCAAGGGCGAAGGCGATACCGGCGACCAGAATGATGGCGGCGCCGGACGGCACAGGCAGGTCGAAGATGATCGGCAACAGGATCCCGCACAGGGTGCTGACGGTGGCGATCGCGACCGAGATCCAGAAGAAGCCCTTGAGCGACTGGCTCAACAGGCGTGCCGCGGCGGCTGGAATGACCAACAGCGCCCCCACCAGGATCGCGCCGATGACCTTGACCGCCGCGACGGTGATCAGCGTCACCAGGATCACGAACAGATAATCCAGGGTCTTCACCGCCACGCCGCGCACCGCCGCCAATTGCGGGTTGAAGCTGGCCAACATGATGCGGTTGTACAGCGGCAGCGCCAGGGCCATCACCAGCGAGCCGACCACCGCCAGCACCAGCAGGTCGTTGCCGTTGACCGTCAACACCGAGCCGAACAGCACGTTCTCGAGGATATGCACGTTGATCTTGCCCGCCAGGATCAGCAACAGGCTCGCACCTAGCGCCAGGGACACCGACAGGAACACGCCGATCAAGGTATCCGGCGCCAGGCCGGTGCGGTTGCGCAGGTAGTTGAGCAAGATGCCGAACAGCAGGCAGTAGCCGAACAACGCGCCATAGGGGCCGGTGTAGGGTTCACCGAGCAGGATGCCCACCGCCACGCCCGTCAGCGCCGCGTGGCCGACCGCTTCGGAGAAAAACGCGAAGCGCTTGACCACCACCAGCGTGCCCAAACCGCCCAGTACCGGGCCGATGAGCAGACCGGCGAGCAGGGCATTGACCACGAAACCGTAGGCCAGCGCTTCCGGCAGATAACCGGAAGAGGCCCAGCCCTGGACCATCAAGCGAAAAGCTTCATAACTCATTGCGCCGGGCTCCGAGGGTGGGTGGAGAACAGGGTCAGCAGGCGATCCGGGGTCAACGCCTCTTTGGGCGTGGCGTCGAACAGCACGCGGCGGTTCAGGCCGGTGACGCGGTCGGCCAGGCGGCCCACGGCCTCCAGGTCATGCTCGATCCACAGCACGGTGATCCCGGCCCGGCGCCAGTCATTGAGCAGGCGTTCGAACACCTGGATACCGGCTTCATCCAGCGCCGACATGGGTTCATCCAACACCAGCAGTTGTGGCGCCGGGATCAGTCCCTGGGCCAGCAACACGCGCTGGCGTTCACCGCCGGACAGCGCGCCCATGCGCCGTTTGCGTTTGTCCTGCATACCGACGCGCTCCAGCGCATCGCCAATCGCACCGGCGTAATGCTTGGACAGGCCGAGAAACGCCGGACGTCGCTGGCACATGGCGGCCATGAAATCATCCACGGTCATCGGCAAGCCCCGATCAAATTCCAGGGCCTGCGGCACATAACCGATGGTGCCGGGCGCGGCTGGCCAGTGCAGGCTCAAGCGTCCCTGGTGAGGGGTTTGCCCGAGCAGCGTCTTGATCAACGAGCTTTTGCCGCCGCCGTTGGGGCCAACCAGTGCATGGATACTGCCCGGCTGTACCTGGAAGCTCACGTCATCCAGGATCACCGTGCGTCCCAGCGTCAGTGCAACCTGATCGAACTCAAGCGTCGGGCCGACGCTGACGGCATTCAGCTGTTCCGCCGCCGTCATGCCCCCGACTCCTGAATGGCTCGCACCACCGTGTTGAGGTTACCGGTCATCTCCACTTCGTACTTCTCGGCGCTGTATTCGCCGTAGGAAATATGCGACAGCGGGTACAGCTTGACCCCGGACTCACGCTGGATGGTGTCGACGTAGGTGGACGGGAAATCCATCTCCGAGAAGATCACCTTCACGTCCAGGGCGCGCAGTTCATCGATGGTCTTCTTCAACTGGCTCGGGCTTGGCTCGATGCCGTGGGCCGGTTCGACCACCGCAGTGACTTCCAGACCGAATTCGCGCAGCAGGTAGTCATAGGCCGCGTGCACGGTGGCTACGCGCAGGTCCGGGTTGGGCGCGCTGGTCAGCTTGGCGAGCGCATCGGCGCGCATCTGGCGCAGACGCTTGCCGTAGGCACGGGCGTTCTGGGTGTAGGTCTTGGCGTTGTCCGGGTCGAGCTTGCCCAGTTCGCGGGCGATATTGTTGACCTGGGCAATCGACGCACTGATCGACAAGAACGTATGCGGGTTGACCACCTTGCCCGCACCGCGCGCGGCGTTACCGGTGGCGGCCAGCAGCGGCACGTTGGCGTTGGCCTCGATCACCGGGATGTCCGGGCGTTCGCTGGTGGCGATCATGCGGTCGGCGAAATCATCGTGGCCGACGCCGTTGAGCACGATCACGTCCAGGGTGCCGATGCGCTTGATGTCTTCGGCGCGCGGCTCGTAGGCATGGGGGTTGAAGCCGGCCGGAATCAGCGGCACCACTTCGGCCTTGTCGCCGACGATATTCGCTACGTAGCTGTAATAAGGGTGCAGGGTGATGCCGATACGCAGGCGCTTGGCCGCCTCAGCATTAGCCAGGGGAGCCAGCATCAGGCTGAGCAGGCCAACCAGCAACAGGCGCAACAGGGGAGATGAAATAGACATGGGCAATCGGTCTTCTCGTTCAGTGACGGTGCTGGCGGGTGACGCCGGCATCGAATTGCGCGACCACTTGCTGCCAGCCGGCCGCGATCAGCGCCTGGTCAGTGAGGTCGGAAGGGGCGGCGAGGTTGGCCTGGCGATTGAGCCAGATATCCGGCTCGGTACCGTGCACACGCATCAGCAGCGAGCCGCTGGTGGCCGGTGCCTGGCTCAGGCCCAGGTAGGCCGAAGGCTCCAGCAATTGCCAGCGGTGATCGCCACGGCTGACCGAACTGGCGTCCTGGGCAAAGGGCGCAAAACCTTCTTCGGCCAGTTGCGCCGGGCTGGGCAGCGCGCTTTGCTCCTGCTGCAACAGCTGGATCTCATCCAGGGTCACCCGCAGGTCGGCGTAGATGCCTTGCTCGGCGGCGCTCAGGTCGCGGCGCGCATCCAATTGGTGGCTGGGTACGGCCGCCACTTCCTGGGATTCACCGTGCAGCGCGATCACCGAGCCTGCCACCGCGAGGATGATCAGGCATAACAGCAGCACGTAGAGGGTTTCATGACCGGCGCCGGCGGGGCGTACAACCTGTGTGGTAGTCATTGCGGCTGGATATCCGCTTGGTCAATTTCCACCACGTGGCCTGGACCTGCATCAAATAACACGTAGAACTCGGCCGACGGCTTCTTGAAGGTCAGGGTCGAGTCCTCACCCAGCTTGCCGGGCACCAGGATGGTTTCGTCATAGCCGATCACATCGAGGGTCACGCCGGGCGCGCCGCTGCCGTCGGAAAAGCCGCCTTTGCACTGGATCTGCTCGCCGGGGATTTCCTTGCACTCGCACATCGGGTTGTGGGCCAGGGCGACGGTACTGAAACCGGCGCACATCAGCAGGACGCCACAGGCGCGGGTCATGCGCATCAAAGTCATGGTTTAACTCCTTGCTTGTTCAGCCAGGCAATAGTGGCAGGCGAGGCCTGGCTCAACGGGATGGAACCCTGGTGCATCGTGCCGTCCCAGCCTTCCATGGTGACCCACAGTTCGGCGTCGGCGGGTGTGCGTTCCGGGATCGGCAGGCCGGCGCCCATGCGGTACGGCGTGCCGAAGAAGATCACCCCGGCGGCGCGCAGGCTGCGCGGCTTGCCGATGCGCAGGTAGGTGGCCTTGACCTGGTCGGCGCAGGTGTCACACAGGGCGGCGTTGAAAAACTTCATCGGGCCGGCCGGGTCGGGACGCGGGCCTTCACTGCGGAACTCCGCGAGGGTCAGGCTCCAGGGGCCGACCTGCACTTCACCGGCCACCCGCTCGCCGATGCCGGTGTCGCCGCGAAACAGCGCTGCGTCAGCAAAATACTTGGGCATGAAGCCCAGAGGGATCAGCAACAGCAGCACATTGATATGGAAGCGCCATTTCAGCCAGAAGGCCCGCAGCGGCGAAGGTTTGGCAGCAGCGACCTGGCTCATGGGGTGACCTCCGAGGTTTCAGCCTGTCTGGCGGGGATGGCCGCCGGCTTGTGTTGGGTCTTGGCTTCGCGCTTGAGGGCATTGAGGGTGGCCAGGGCGGTGCGCTTGGTCCAGATCAGCAGGCCGCTCAACACCATCATGCTCATGATCAGGCCGAAGAACGCCCAGATCAGCTTGATCCATATCCCACCAAAGTCGCCGGTGTGCAGCGGGCGCATGGACTCGGTGACGAACTCCAGCTTCGAGCGATCGGACAGCAAGTGCGCCGCCGCGACTTCACCGTCATAAGGGTTGATCTGCGCGGTCTGGAACATCAGCGGATACCAGCCGCGCCCGCCGATCTGCAGGTGGCTGTAGGCATTGAGCGGCAGGCTGATGAAACTCGCTTCCAGGCCAGGGATGCGCTGGGTGGCGATCTTGATCGCCTCGTCCACGGGAATCATGGGGGCCGGCACGCCGGGTGCCGACATCGGCACTTTTTCCCGTGCAATCACCGGGATGACCGGCTCGGTGGAAATCGAGATCTGGTTATCCCCCAGGATCGCCCGGATCAGGAACCAGATGCCGGTGACGGAAATCACCGCGATGAACCAGATCGACCAGATACCGCTCAAGCGGTGGAAGTCACCCCAGAAGATCCGCGCGCCATGGCGAATACGCAGGGTAGGGCGCAGGAAGCCCTTCCAGAACTTCTTGTACACCACCAGCCCGGTGACCAGCGACGCCAGCAGCGGAATACCCAGTGCCGAGACCAGGTACCAGCCCCAGCTGTAGCCATTGGTGAACGGCACCAGCCACCAGCCGTGCAGGGCGCGGGTAAAGGCCTGGAAGTTGAACGACGGGCTGATGCCCTGGATCGCGCCGGTGTAGGGGTTGACGTAGACCTCCACGGAACGCCCGTCGGGGTAGCTGAGGTCGACGCTGAGGGCGAAGTGGGATTCGTCGGGTCGGCTGATCGACTGGACGAACACCTGGGGCTCTTCGCGCTTGATCGCGGCGATCACCTGGTCGTAGCTCAGGGGTTCGGCGTCGTCCGTCGGCTTGCTCGCGCGGATATCCGGGTTGGCCAGCCAGACGATCTCCTGGCTGACCACCGCCAGGGTGCCGGTGACGCAGACGATCAGTACAAAGAACCAGATGGGCAAGGCCAACCAGCTATGTACGAGAAACCAGAGTTTGGAGCGTGACTTCTTCGACATGTGAATGCGGGTCTTGATCGGAGGGGGGCAGTGAAGGCCCGGAAAAGGCCAGTCGTAGCTTTTGCTGACGCGACAGGCTGTATCTAAGTTAAGACGGATGAGAATGAGAAATCCCTAACCCGGATATGAAAGAAAATGTTTCAGGTTCACATTCAGGCCGCTTAAACGCCTTGATCGAACACGAAGCATGTTCCAAGCCATCACCCAAGCGGCATTGATGGGACCGAGGCGCTGCGTAGGATGGGCTCATACCGTTGAGTGAGCCTAAGAAATGACTGCCAGAACCCTCTACGACAAACACATCGACTCCCACACGGTGTGCTCCCTGGATGACCAGGGCCATGTCCTGCTTTATATAGATCGCCAGGTGATCAACGAATACACCAGCCCCCAGGCCTTCAGCGGCTTGCGCGAAGCCGGGCGCACGGTGTGGCGTCCCGGCACGGCGTTGGCCGTGGTCGACCATGTGAACCCCACCACGCCCCAGCGCATCGCGGCGATGCCGGATGCAGGTGGCGCGCGGCAAGTGTCGTACCTGGCGGAGAACTGCCGGGACTTCGGCATCGAACTGCTGGACATCCTCGACAAGCGCCAGGGCATCGAGCACGTAATCGCCCCGGAACAGGGTTTCATCCTGCCGGGCATGGTGATTGCTGCCGGTGACAGCCACACCACCACCTACGGCGCCCTCGGGGCCTTTGGTTTTGGCATCGGCACCTCGGAAATCGAACACCTGCTGGCTTCCCAGACCCTGGTCTACAAACGTCTGAAAACTATGCGGGTGACGGTAGACGGTGACCTGGCGCCGGGTTTGACCTCAAAAGACGTGATCATGGCGCTGATCGGCAAGATCGGCGCGTCCGGCGCAACGGGCTATGCCATTGAATTTCGCGGCTCCACCATCGACGCGCTGAGCGTCGAGGCGCGCATGACCATCTGCAACATGGCGGTGGAAGCGGGCGCACGCGGCGCCTTCATGGCACCGGACGAAAAAGTCTTCGCCTACCTCAAGGGCAAACCACGCGCACCGCAAGGCGATCTGTGGGAAAAAGCACTGTTGGAGTGGCGAAAACTCCACACCGATGACGACGCGGTGTTCGACCGGGAAGTGCAACTCGACGCCTCCACCCTGGAACCCATGGTCACCTGGGGCACCAGCCCTGACCAGGCCGCGCCCATCGGCGCCCGCGTGCCCGACCCGCAGGACGTCAGTGACCTGATCCTGCGCCAGGACATGCGCCGCGCCCTCAACTACATGGGCCTGGAAGCCGGCATGCCGCTGAGCGAGATTGTCATCAGCCACGCCTTCATCGGCTCCTGCACCAACGCCCGTATCGAAGACCTGCGCGACGCCGCCAGCGTGGTGCGCGGCAAACACGTGGCCGACCATGTGCGCGCGATGATCGTGCCCGGCTCCACCGAAGTCCGTGACCAGGCCGAAGCCGAAGGGCTGGCGGCGATTTTTATCGAGGCTGGCTTCGAATGGCGCCAGTCGGGCTGCTCGATGTGCCTGGCGATGAACGACGACGTGCTGGCCCCCGGCGACCGCTGCGCCTCCAGCACCAACCGCAACTTCGAAGGCCGCCAGGGCGCGGGCGCACGCACTCACTTGATGAGCCCGGCGATGGTCGCCGCCGCTGCCATTACTGGCCGCCTCACTGATATCCGCCACTTTGGAGCACGCCCATGAGCCTGCAACCCTTCACCCTGGTCACCGGCCAGGCCGCGCCGATGCTGGCGGCCAACATCGACACCGACGTGATCATGCCCAAGCAATTCCTCAAGGGCATCGACCGCAGCGGCCTGGACCGCGGGCTGTTCTTCGACTTGCGCTTCTTGGCGTCCGGCGAGCCCAACCCGGAATTCGTGCTGAACCAGCCGGCCTGGCAGGGCGCGAGTTTCATGGTGGTAGGGCCGAACTTCGGCTGTGGTTCCAGCCGTGAACATGCGGTGTGGGGCTTGAAGCAAATGGGCATCCGCGCCCTGATCGGCAGCAGCTTTGCCGGGATTTTCTATGACAATTGCCAGCGCAACGGGGTGTTGTTGATCACTTTGGACGAGGCGGTGTTGCAGCGGCTGGGCCAGACGGTCAGCCAGGCGGACCAGGCGCAGATCAGCGTGGACCTTGAAGCCCAGGCGATTCGCTTGGCGGATGGCGAGGTGATCCCGTTCCAGATCGATACCCTGCGTAAAACTGCGTTGCTATTGGGCTTGGACGCCATCGGCAGCACCTTGCAACGCCGTGAAGAGATCAAGGCTTTCGAACGCCAGCACCTGGCAACCAATCCCTGGCTGAGCTAAATCGACAACCCTTTGAAATGCTCCTGCAAGAACTCCACGCAGGCGCGCAACTTGCCGGAATACGCCAACCGTGTCGGGTACACCGCCCACACGTTGGCGCTCTGGGTATACCCGTGCAGCACCTGCACCAGCTTGCCTTGTTCCAATAGCGGTTTCACATCCCACATCGAGCGCAGCAATACCCCGCGCCCATCCAACGCCCACTGCAACACAATCTCGCCATTATTCGACGACAACGGCCCGCGCACGCGCACGCTTTCCTGGGCGCCGTCGTATTCCAGGTTCCAGATGCCAAACGCGTTATCGCGCTCCTTGAGCACCAGGCAGTCGTGCTGCTCCAGCTCGCTCAGCTGTTGCGGTGTTCCGCGCCGCTGCAGATAAGCCGGCGCCGCGCACAGTACGCGGCGGTTGCTCACCAGTCGGCGGCCGATGTGCTGGCCGGGGATATCGTCGCCCACGCGGATCTCCAAATCGAAGCCTTCGCTGACGATGTCCACCACGCGGTCAAACAGGTCCAGGCGGATTTCCAGGTCCGGGTACTGTTCCGCCAGCAGCGACAGGGCGGGCGCCACATGGTTGCGGCCGAAACCAAAGCTGCTGCACAGGTGCAGGCGGCCACGGGGGCTGTCGTGTGCGTCAGAGAGTTCATCGGAGAGTTGCTGGAAGTCTTCCAGGATACGCACGGCCCAGCGCTGCACCCGCTCGCCGTCTTCGGTCAGGGCGATGCGTCGGCTGGTGCGGTGCAGCAAGCGGGTGGCCAGGGTGGTTTCAAGGATCTGGATGCGCTTGCTGACATAGGCCGGCGACAAGCCCAGCTCATCGGCGGCCGCTGCGAAGCCGGCCTTGCGGATCACGGTCAGGAACACCCGCAGGTCTTCGGGTAGGGGCACGGTATCTTTCTTATTGGTCATCAGAAACAGGGCTGGCGGCATGAGCCGCCAGAATAGCACCGGATCGGTGTGCCTTCCGGCACACCTGGCCGCCTTGGGTTACTCGGCAGCGATCTTCGCTTGAGCGGCTGCCCGCGCATGTCGGCCGTGCTTGAGCGCGATAGGCGCCATTTTCTCACGGTCCAGTTCACCCTCCCAGGCGGCCACCACCAGCGCGGCCACGGCATTGCCGATGATATTGGTCAGCGAGCGGCATTCAGCCATAAAGCGGTCTACGCCGAGAATCAACACCATCGCTGCCACCGGCACGGTCGGCACCACCGCCAAACTCGCCGCCAATGCGACAAACCCCGCGCCGACCACCGCCCCGGCGCCCTTGGACGTCAGCATGGCCACCGCCAGCAGCGTCAACTGCTGTTCCAGCGGCAAGTGGATGTTGGTGGCCTGAGCCAGGAACAACACCGCCAGGGTCATATAGATGTTGGTGCCGTCCAGATTGAAGGTGTAGCCGGTCGGCACCACGATGCCCACCACGCCCTTGGAGGCGCCCAGGCTTTCAAGTTTCTGGATCAATTGCGGCAGCGCCGATTCCGACGAGCTGGTGCCCAGCACGATCAGCAGCTCCGACTTGATGTAACCCATCAGTTTGAAAATGCTGAACCCTGCGTAGCGGGCGATGCTGCCCAGCACCACGGCAATGAAGAAAAACGCGGTGATATAGAAGGTGCCCACCAGCTTCAACAACGGCAGCAACGAACCCACGCCGTATTTGCCGATGGTGAACGCAATCGCGCCAAAGGCCCCGATTGGCGCGACCCGGCTGATGATGCCGACGATGCGGAAGAACACTTCGCTGGCCTGGTTGATCACCCCCACCAGCGGCCGGCCCTTTTCACCGACCATCACCAGGCCCACGCCAAACAGCACCGAGACGAACAGCACCGGCAGGATTTCACCCTTGGAGAACGCATCGAAAAACGTCGCGGGGATCACATGCAGCAGGAACCCGACGATGCCTTCACCGTGTTCGGCCTGGCCGACAAAACCGGCGATGGCCGAGCTGTCGAGGGTTTTCACGTCAATGTTGAAACCGACGCCCGGATGCAGCAGGTGCGCGGCGAGAATGCCGATCAACAGGGCAATGGTCGAGACGACTTCGAAGTACAGCAGCGCCTTGCCGCCAACGCGGCCGACCTGTTTCACGTCGTGCATGCTGGTGATGCCGGACACCACCGTGCAGAAGATAATCGGGCCGATGATCATCTTGATCAGTTTGATGAAGCCGTCGCCCAAGGGCTTGAGGTCGATGCCGATCTGCGGCCATTGATGGCCGATCAACACGCCCAGCGCGATGGCGATGAGCACCTGGATATACAGGGTTCCCAGCAGTTTTCTGATTGTCATTGTTATTATCTCGCAGTCTTTTTTGGGCAAGCAGACCCCGTCGCAGGCGTTGGCGCGCCTGCGTGGGGGAGTGAATCAGGGGATCAGCGAAGGAAGGTCAGGACTTCGCCCAGCAACAACTCGGGAGCCTCTTCGGCAATGTAATGGCCGGCCGGCAGGGCTTTGCCGCACACGTCGGAGGCGACTTTCTGCCATTCCTTGAGCGGCTCGAAACAGCGGCCGACGGTGCCTTCGGCGCCCCACATCACCAGCAACGGCAGGTTCAGCTGATGGCCGGCGTCGATATCCGCCTGGTCGTGCTCAAGGTCGATACCGGCGGCAGCGCGGTAGTCCTCACAGATTCCGGTGGCAGCGCCCGGCAGTTTCAGGCAGCGCAGGTATTCGGCGAAGGCCTCGTCGGTAAACGGCTTGAGCCCGGCACTGCGACTGCCCATCACGCTGCGCAGGTACAGCTGCGGGTTGCCCTCGATCAAGGCTTCCGGCAACGGTGCCGGGCGGATCAGGAAGAACCAGTGCCAGTAGGCACGGGCGAAGGCTTCGTCGGTTTGCGCATACATTGCCAGGGTAGGGGCGATGTCCAGCAGCACCATGCGTTGCACGGCGGTCGGGTGGTCCAGGGCCAGGCGATGGGCCACGCGGGCACCACGGTCATGGGCCAGCACCGAGAACTGCTCAAAGCCCAGGGCTTTCATGAGTTCAACGCCGTCCCGGGCCATTTCGCGTTTTGAGTAGTTGGTGTGGTGGTCATTGGCCGGCGGCTTGCTGCTGTCGCCATAACCGCGCAGGTCGGCCGCCACCACGGTGAAGTGCTCGGCCAATTGCTCGGCGACTTTGTGCCAGATGACGTGGGTTTGCGGGTGCCCGTGTAGCAGGAGCAGGCCGGGACCTGTACCGCCTTTGCGGTAGCTGATGTCCACGCCGTTGACGTGGCAGCTGTCTTTTTGGAATCCGGCGAACATGGAATGACTCCTTGTGATGATTGCCTGCATCCTGGAATCACGCGGCGTTCGGGGCAAGGGCGAAAACGTGGAGGGGTTGTTCATGAAGTGTGTAGGAGCCGGCGGGCCGGCCCCCGTCGATCAGCCTTGCACGAACATGGCCTGGGCTCGTTCGCGGATCTGCGCCTCGGTCAGGTCTTCCTGGTGGGTGGCCAGGAACCACACATGGCCGAATGGATCCTTCAGCGTGCCGGAGCGATCGCCGTAGAACTGGTCCTTGGGTTCGGAGATCGGTGTGCCACCGGCTGCGATGGCTTGTTTGTATTGCGCGTCGACGTCATTGACATACACATGCAAACCGACGCTGGTGTGGCCATCACGCGGGCTGCCAAACGCACTTTCATCGCAGGGTGAACCCAGCATGATCGGCGAGTCACCGATGCGCAGCTCGGCGTGGCCGACTCTGCCGTCGGGCATGTCCAGGCGCATGGCTTCGATGGCGCCAAAGGCTTTCTTGTAGAACTCGATGGCTTCGGCCGCTTTTTCGACGCCCAGGTAGGGCGTGACGCTGTGGAAACCCTCGGGAATGGGTTTAACGCTCATTTCGTTCTCCTTGAGTGGTGGTTATGGAGGGACGGCCTTTTCACTATAGGCCACGTACGCCGGGGCCTGCGGGCAACCGACGAGGTGTTCGCCAGGCAACAGCGAACCGGCAGTTTGCTGCGCCATAAGCGGGTAGGGGGCGCGTTTTTACGGCCAAACCACCGGTTTCCGGGCTCGGCACAGAAGCTGCAATACCTCTGGCAAACCATTCGCCCGAGAGCGTTGTATGTCTGTACTGCCTGTATCTGCCGATTACCCTATCCACACGCCCCATGCCGCCTTGATCCGCGATGCAACCGAGGCGATTGCCGTCGCCCACCGCGTCGCTGCCGTCCTTCTGGAGCAAGACGCCGAGCGCGACCGCACCCGCCAGGTGCCCGCCGAGGTGGTGGACCTGTATTCCAACAGTGGCCTGTGGGGCATCAGTGTGCCGCGCGCGTTCGGCGGGGCGCAGGTGTCTTACGCGGTGCTGGCCCAGGTGATTGCGATTATTTCGGCGGCCGACCCGTCATTGGGGCAGATCCCGCAGAACCACTACTGCCTGCTGGAAGATATCCGCTTGCAGGGCACGCCCGAGCAACAGGCGCATTTCTTCGGCTTGGCCTTGCAGGGCCATCGCTTTGCCAATGCGCTGTCGGAAACCGGCGGCAAGCACGTGCAGGACATCCAGGCCACTATTCGCCGCGAAGGCGACGGCTATGTGATCAACGGGCGCAAGGGCTATTGCACCGGTTCGCTGTACGCCCATTGGCTGGCGGTGCTGGCACTGGATGAACAGCAAAATGCCCAGTTGGCCTTTGTACCGCGTGGCACTGAAGGGCTGGTGGTGGTCGACGATTGGGACAGCATGGGCCAGCGCACCACCTCCAGCGGGACGGTACTCGCGCAGGACTTGCGGGTGCCGGCGTTCAATCTGTTTCCTACGCACAAATCCTACGATTCCCCGACCTTGGCCGGCCCTTTCGCACAACTGACCACTGCCGCCATTGACGCGGGTATTGCCCGTGCGGCGCTGCGTGACACGGTGCAGTTCGTGCAGCAATTCGCCCGGCCATGGATTGACGCTGGGGTGGAGAAAGCCAGTGAGGATCCACTGACCATCATTCAGGTCGGTGCCCTGGATATTCGCCTGGAAGCCGCTGAAGCCTTGCTCGACCGCGCCGGCTTTGCCCTGGACGCCGCGCGCTCGGCCCCAGATGAAGACAACGTCGCGCACGCGTCCCTCGCCGTCGCCCGCGCAAAAGTGCTGACCACTGAAATCGCCATCGAAGCCAGCAACAAACTGTTCGAACTGGGGGGCACCCGGTCCACCTTGAAAAAGCACAACTTCGACCGCCACTGGCGCAACGCGCGGGTCCACACCCTGCACGACCCGGTGCGCTGGAAGTACCACGTGGTGGGCAATTGGCTGCTCAACGGCGCCAAGCCGCCGCGCCATGACTGGTCGTGATCCATGGCCGAACTGTTCAAGAACATCTATTGGGCCGACATCGGCCAGGCCTGCCTGGAAACCCTGAGCATGCTCGCCGCTGCGCTGGGTTTTACCGTGCTGCTGGGGCTGCCCCTGGGCGTGCTGCTGTTTCTCACCGGCAAGCGCCAGTTGCATGAGGCGCTGGTGGTGTATCGGTTGCTGTCGGTGGTGGTCAACGTGTTGCGTTCGCTGCCGTTCATCATCCTGCTGATCGTGTTGATCCCGCTCACCACCTTGCTGGTGGGCACCTCCCTCGGTGTGCCGGGCACCATCCCGCCGCTGGTGGTGGGCTGTACGCCGTTCTTTGCACGGCTGGTGGAAACCGCGCTGCGTGAAGTGGATCGCGGCGTGGTCGAGGCCACCCAATCCATGGGCGCCAGCACTTGGCAGGTGATCCGCCACACCCTGTTGCCGGAGGCCCGGGGTGGGCTGCTGGCGGCAGTGACCGTGACCGCGATTGTGCTGGTGGACTACACCGCCATGGCCGGCGTGATCGGTGGCGGCGGCCTGGGTGACCTGGCAATTCGCTACGGCTACCAGCGCTTTCAGACCGACGTAATGGTGGTCACCGTGGTGCTGCTATTGGTGCTGGTTCAGGCCCTGCAGATGACCGGTGACCGTTTGGTGGCGCGTTACAGCCGCCGTTGATTCCTATAACAACTGCTTTCGGAGCCTGTATGAAAAAGTCCCTGGCCATTTTGGCCGCTGTCCTGTCGTTGAATGCCTTTGCCAATGAAAAACTGGTGATCGGTGCGACCCCTGTGCCCCATGCGGAAATTCTCGAGTTCGTCAAACCGGTGCTGGCCAAGGAGGGCGTGGACCTGCAGATCAAAGTCTTCACCGACTTTATCCAGCCCAACCAACAACTGTCGCTGAAGAACATCGACGCCAACTATTACCAGTACCGCCCGTTCCTCGACGACTACAACAAGACCCGTCACACCGATCTGGTGCCGGTGGTGGGCGTGCATATCGAACCCTTTGGCGCTTACTCGACCAAGATCAAAAACATCTCGGAGCTCAAGGACGGCGCCACGGTGTCGATCCCCAACGACCCGGTCAACACGGGCCGCGCCCTGGTGCTGCTGGATGAGGCGGGCCTGATCAAACTCAAGGATCCGAGCAACACCCTGAGCACGCCGCGCGATATCGCGGAAAACCCCAAGCATTTGAAAATCCGCGAACTGGAAGGCGCCTTGCTGGCCCGTTCCGTGAGCCAAGTGGATTTGGCGTTTGTGTTTGCCAACTACGCGCTGGAAGCGGGGATCGATACCAACAGTGCGTTGATCGTGGAGAAGGGCAAGTCGCTGTATGTCGAGTACCTGGTGGCGCGGCCGGATAACATCAACGACCCCCGTATCCAGAAACTGGCCAAGGCGTTGAATTCCGATGAGGTGCGCCAGTTCATCCTGACCCGTTACAAAGGCCAGATTGCCCCTGGTTTTTGATCCCGCGTCTATTCAGTGGTGGCCGTCGGCTCAAGCAATTGAGCCCCCGGCCCACGCTCACCCAACTGGTCATCCTGATTCCGCAACGGGCACGCCTCCATCGACAGGCACCCGCAACCGATACAGCCATTAAGCTTGTCCCGCAGCAGCATCAGCTTATTGATGCGCTCATCCAGGTCTTCCCGCCACAGTGCGGACAAGCGCTCCCAATCCTGCGCCGTGGGCGTGCGTCCATCCGGCAAGGCCTGCAACGCCTCGCCGATCGTTGCCAGTGGTATGCCCAAACGCTGGGCGATCTTGATCACCACCACGCGCCGCAACACATCCCGTGGATAACGCCGCTGGTTGCCGGCATTGCGATTGCTCCTGATCAACCCCTTGGTTTCATAGAAATGCAGGGCCGTGACCGCCACACCGCTGCGGGCGGCCAGTTGGCCGACCGTGAGTTCCTTGTTGAGCATGAAAAAACTCCCAGACAACGCTTGACCTTGACTTAACTAGAGGTTTTACCCTGCGTGGCATCGAATCGCAAGATTCTGCCTACAGAGGAAGGGGAGTGTTCATGCAGGTATCAGAGAGAAATCGCAGCTTCACTCAATTGATCGAATTTCAGATCGAGCCCCAGCAGCAAGTCGCCCTGGTGGCGGCCTTGACCACCCAAAGCGAACGCCTGGCCCAAGGCCACGGCGGCTTTATCAATGCCAGTGTGCAGGTCAGCGATGACGGACGGCGGGTGCTCAACTACCTGCAATGGCGCTCGCGTGAAGACGGCGAGGCGGCGTTCCAGTGCTTTGAGCATGGCGAGGAAGATTTCTGGACGCTGATCCGCGCCCACCAGGCCACGGCAGTGACCTTTGGTTCGTTCCAGGTGCTGCGCAGTTTCGAGCGCAGCCATGACAACGCGTTGCACTGCCGCCTAAATGGATAAATGCAGCATGCGCTCGCCTTGCACGTTTTCACCGGGGCGGCGCTTGTTCACCGCCAGCTCGCCGATCTTGATCAGGCGCGTGCGTGTGACGTTACGGCTCAAGCCCAGCAGGTTGGCGGTGTGCACCTGGTTGTAATGGCTGAAACGATAGGCGGCGCGTAGCAGGGCGTCTTCGACCTTTTCATGCAGGGCGCCGGCCTGTTCTTCAAACAGCTTCTGGAAGGCGCGCGCGAGCAAGGCTTCGGCGCTGTTGTCGGTGCCGTGCGGGCTGTCGTCCTGGCGTTCGATGCGCATATTCGACAGGCGCAGGTCGTCCCGTTCGATCACGCCGTTACGGCAGATCAACAGGGTGTGGTGAATCACGTTCTCCAGCTCGCGGATATTGCCAGGCCAGCTGTAGCTCTTGAGCTTTTGCTCGGCCTCGCGGCTGATGGTGATCGGGCCGTAGCCCAAGCGCTGGCTATAGGCTTCGATGAAGTGTCGGGTCAGCGGCAGGATATCGCCGGGGCGCTCGCGCAACGGGCTGAGTTCCAGGCTGACCACGTCAAGGCGGTAATAGAGGTCTTCACGGAAATGCCCGGCGTTGATGGCTTTTTCCAGTTGCACGTTGGTCGCGGCCAATACACGCACATCAATCGGAATGCTCTTACGCGAACCCAGGCGCACGACCTCACGTTCCTGTAGGACGCGCAACAGCTTCACTTGGATTGCCATCGGCAGATCGCCGATCTCATCGAGGAACAAGGTGCCGCCGTCTGCCTCTTCAAACCAGCCAGCCTTGGCACTGAGGGCGCCGGTAAAGGCGCCTTTTTCATGGCCGAACAGCTCGGCTTCCACCAGGGATTCGGAGAACGCCCCGCAATTCACCGCCACGAACGGCCGGTTGCGCCGCGCGCTGAGGTTATGGATATGGCGCGCCACCAGCTCTTTACCGGTGCCGGTCTCGCCGATGATCAGCACGCTGGCTTCGCTGGGCGCCACTTGCTGGATATGGTCGAGCAGCGCCTGGGATTTCGGGTCTTCGAAGACCTGGGCCGTGGCGCGGATCGACGTCGCAAGGGCGGGCGAGGGCGGTAGGGTCAACAGCTGCATGGGCACCTCTCTTAGGAATAGAACGTAGGAATCGGCAGGGATTGGTTCAACGCCCAATCCCCCAGTTCGTGGAGTTTGTAGTCCACCGGATCGTGCAGGGTCTGTGTGCGCAGGTTGCGCCAGTGACGGTCCAGACGCAGCGAGGCGTGGGTGGAGCGCGCGCCGGTCACTTCAAACAACCGGCTGCACAGGTCCAGGCCCTGGCGGGTGGCGGCGACTTTGGCGGTGGCGATGGCGATAGCCAATTGGCCGCGCTCGGTTTCGCTGAGGTTCGCACCCTTGGCCCAGGCTTGGTCGAGCAGCTCGGCGGCGCGTTCCACCAGCAGGCGAATACCTTCCAGGGCGACCCAGAACTCACCGTAGTGATGCAGCACGTAAGGGTCTTGGCGCACGTCTTCAGCCGAGGACTTATGCCAGGCGCGCGTTTCGGTCAGGGTGTAATTGCGGGCTTCTTCGAAGGCGCCTTCGGCAATCCCGAGAAACATATGCGTGAAGGTCAACTGGGCAATCAGCGGGCGCAGGCAGGCAAAGGGCGTGCTCAGTGGGCCGGGATCGAGCAGCAATTCGGATTCTTCCACGCGTACGCGTTCGAAGCTGGCGCTGCCGCTGTCGGTCTGACGCTGGCCGATATTGTTCCAGTCATTGTGCAAAGTGATGCCGCTGCGCCCGCTGGGGATTGCGGCGATCAGCAGCTTGCCGCCCGCCGTTTCATCGACTGCCGAGGCGATCAGCATCTCCGAGTCGCTGGCGCCGGAACAGAAGCTCTTTTTGCCGGAGAACTCGCGCCAGCCGCCGAAATCCTTGACCACGGTGCGGGTGTCCAGCGGGTTGAGGGCGTTGCCCCAAAACCAGTTTTTGCGTGCGGTCTGTTCGAACCAGGGTTGCCATTGGTCCGGGCGCGCAAACAGGCGCACGGTAGCGAGCATCAGGTGGTGAAAACCGAAGACGTGGGCGATGGAACTGTCGACCTTGGCGAACTCGCGCACGATCCCCAGGGTTTCGCTCCAGCGCGCACCGAGGCCGCCGTATTGGGTGGGGATGCTCAGGGCGAGCAGGCCGCTGTGACGCAGGGCGTCGCGTTCGGCTTTGGGCGTGCCGCCGCGCTCGTCGCGCTCGACGGCGGTAAGGGCGAATTCGGCGGCCAGCAGTTTGGCGGTCTGCAAAGGGGAGGGCAGGACGCTGTGGGGTTTGGCTGTCACGGGGTTTCCTCTTTTATAGGCGGGAGCGGCCAGGGCCGTTCCCGCTGCTCAGCCCATCAGGCCTTGGCTGGCAGTACATCGTTGGCAATCATTTCGCCGAACGGGCCAGTGAGGTTGGTGACACCACGCCCGGCCAGGCTGGCGTAGGGTTCCGGCAGCAGCGGGAACACCAGCTCGGCAAAGCGATACGCCTCTTCCAGGTGCGGGTAGCCGGAGAAGATGAAACTCTCGATCCCCAAATCCGCGTATTCCTTGATGCGCTCGGCGACTTGTTGCGGGTTGCCCACCAGTGCTGTGCCGGCACCGCCGCGCACCAGCCCGACGCCGGCCCACAGGTTGGGGGCGATTTCCAGGTTGTCGCGGCGCCCGTCGTGCAGGGCGGCCATGCGGCGCTGGCCTTCGGAGTCGAAGCGCGAGAAGGATTTTTGCGCGGCGGCGATGGTTTCGTCGCTGATGTGTTCGATCAGTTTGTCGGCGGCTTTCCAGGCGTCCTCTTCGGTTTCACGCACGATCACATGCAGGCGAATGCCGAACTTCACGGTGCGCCCGTGGCGCGCGGCGCGTTCACGCACATCCGCGAGTTTTTCCGCGACGGCGGCCGGCGGTTCGCCCCAGGTCAGGTACACATCGACCTGTTCGGCGGCGAGGTCGTGGGCGGCGTCGGAGGACCCGCCAAAATACAGCGGCGGATAAGGCTTCTGCACCGGTGGGTACAGTGCCTTGGCGTTCTGCACGCGCAGGTGTTTGCCTTCAAAATCTACCGATTCGCCCTGCAATACACGGCGCCAGATCTGTAGGAATTCATCGGAGACTTCGTAACGTTCACTGTGGTCGAGGAAGCTGCCGTCGCCACGGTTTTCATCGGGGTCGCCACCGGTCACCACGTTGATCAGCAAGCGGCCGTTGGACAGACGATCCAGCGTCGCCGCCATGCGTGCGGAGACCGTCGGCGAAATGATACCCGGACGAATTGCCACCAGATAACGCAGGCGTTCGGTCAGCGGCACCAGCGCCGAGGCGATGACCCAGGAGTCTTCGCACGAGCGTCCGGTAGGAATCAGCACGCCGTGGTAACCCAGGCTGTCAGCCGCTTGGGCGACTTGTTTCAGATAATTGAGGGTGACCGGCCGCGCACCTTGGGTGGTGCCCAGGTAATGCCCGTCGCCATGTGTTGGCAGAAACCAGAAAACATCCATGACCAATCCTTAAGCGATTTTCAGCAGAGAGGGGGAGTGCGCTGCAAACAAAGGCGCAGCGCGTTCTGCCGCCAGTTGAATACGGGCTTTTAATAGTTCACTGGTGATTTGGTAGTCGGTGAAGTCGGCTTCGGTGGCATACACACCGATCGGCAAGGTCAATGCCTGGAAAAAGCTGAACAGCGGACGCAGTTGGTGATCGAGCACCAGCGCATGACGTTCGCTGCCGCCAGTGGCGGCGAGCAGTACCGGCGTATTGATCAAGGCGTTGAGGCCAACCAGGTCGAACAGATGCTTGAGCAGGCCGGGGTAGGAGCCACGATAGACTGGCGCGGCGACGATCAGCAGGTCGGCCTGTTCGATGGCCAACAGTTGGGATTCGACGTCTGCCGGCAGTTCGTCACGGGACAGTGCCCCACCCAGCGGCCGGGCAATCTCGCCCAGTTCGATGAGGGTGGTCTGGATCGGCAGCAACGTGGCCAGTTCGGCGAGCACTGCTTGGGTCAGCACGAGGGTGCGTGACGGGCGCCAGGTTCCGCCAGAGAGGGCAACGACATTCAGGGGACGGATCATGAACAGTTCCTTTTTCAACAGTGGAGTGCAACCTGGTGAGCAAGAGCTATACCAACGGGCGCAGGCCTTGATTGGCGTGGGTTGCAAGCTCACTGCCGAAAAGTGTCGCTGTTGTCTGGCTGGTGATTTGTTGATTGGCTGTTGCGCGAGCAACAGTTGCGTGGGCAACAGTGCCAACGCGATGCAGCGTCAGTTATAGAGGGTTGTAGTTATTCCGTAAATGAACGTATTTCCATATTTATAGATCATAAAGAAATATGTGAGTGCCGCTATCGCAGGTGCCTTGGCGGTTGATAGCGACTATCGAGGCAGGTGATTTTTCACCGTGCGGGCCCGGGAGTAGCCTGTGTTCATTGACTCGAAACCTCCTTTGCAGGGCCGCCGCCATGAACCGATTCCTCGCCATTTCCTTATTGATCGTCAGCTCAGTCCTTGCCGGATGTGCGACCCATCCTTCACCTGAATTGCGCCCCTACACGGCGGAAGAAACCAAACAGTTGGCCCTGGAAGCATTGAGCCGTCGTGGTTTGTCGTTTGATGAATACCAACAGCAGCGCGCCGCACTGACCGGCCAGCCACAGAAGCCTTTCGGCTTTGATCGCCAGGGCGAAATGAACGCCGAACGCAGCGTGACCCTGCATGGTCGTCCCAGTTGATCCCGCGCCTGACGGCAAAAAGCCCGAGGATTCCCCTGAGGAACCTCGGGCTTTTTGTTTTCCATGGTGCGACTTCAGCCTGTTAAGCTGAATTTCAGGAGCGTTCCTACGCACATTTTCATAAAGTGGTCCTTCTTTAATGGCATGCGATCGGTTAAACCTGACAACCTCTGTCCCGGTCCGTGCCCCTGAGACGCTGCTCTCGGGAACCTGCTCTGCGAGTTTTTAACGTCATGAATAAACGTCCGCTGTATTTCGACTACGCCGCCACCACCCCGGTGGATGAGCGGGTCATCCAGGTGATGGTCGAGTGCCTGGGCTTCAATGCCAATTTCGGTAACCCCGCGTCCAGTTCCCATGCGTTCGGCCAGGCGGCCCGGCACACGGTCGAGCAGGCGCGTCGCCAGGTAGCCGAGTTGGTTGGTGCCAACCCTGAGCAAATCGTCTGGACCTCCGGCGCCACCGAATCCAATAACCTTGCGATCAAGGGCGTGGCCCAGGCGCGTGGCGTGGCGGGTGGGCATATCATCACCAGCCAGATCGAACACAAGGCTACGTTGGATACCGCGCGGCAACTGCAGGAAGCCGGTGTGGCCGTCACCTACCTGGTGCCGGATGCCGATGGGCTGATCAGTGCCAATGCTGTCAGCGAAGCCTTGCGCGAAGACACGTTCCTGGTTTCGCTGATGCTGGTGAACAACGAACTGGGCACCCTCAACGACATCCCCGCCATCGGCGCGCGGGTGCGTGAACACGGCGCGTTGTTGCATGTGGATGCGGCGCAGGGCGCGGGCAAGGTGACGATCGACCTGGCGCAGTGGCCAGTAGACTTGATGTCGTTTTCGGCCCACAAGCTGTATGGCCCCAAAGGGATTGGCGCGTTGTATGTCGGCCCACGGGCGCAGCAAAAGGTGTTGGCGCAGATTCACGGCGGTGGTCACGAAGGTGGCCTGCGTTCCGGCACCCTGGCGACCCATCAGATTGCCGGCATGGGCACCGCGTTTGCCTTGGCTGCGGCGTCTTTTGCTGAAGAAAAGGCGGTGATCGTCGCCTTGCGTCAGCGCTTGCTGGACCAGTTGGAATCGGTGGCCGGCGTGCGCCTCAATGGCAGCGCGACACAACGTATTCCACATACCCTGAGCCTCACGTTTGGCGAAGGCGAATTCAACGTCGCTGCGTTGAGTGCGGGGATCGCGTTTTCCGCGACCTCGGCCTGCAATTCGGCGAGTAACGCGCCGTCCCATGTGCTCCTGGCGTTGGGCCATGATGCACGCAGCGCCGGCCGTACCATTCGCTTGAGCCTGGGCCGGTTTACCACCGAGCAGGATATCGACCAAGCGGTGCAATTGATCAAGGCCGCCCTGGCCAGTGCACCGGCGTTCTGGGCGGTCTGATTCACATAATAATTATTCGTGGTTAGCAGGAGACACAATGAGTACGCAGCCTTTGACCCGTGGAACGGTTCCCCAGCGCCTGGCGCACACCCGTGAACTGATGAGCCGCGAGGGCATTCACGCCCTGCTGGTGCCGTCGGCCGACCCGCACTTGTCCGAGTACCTGCCGGGTTACTGGCAGGGGCGGCAATGGTTGTCGGGGTTTCATGGTTCGGTGGGGACGCTGATTGTCACGGCGGATTTCGCCGGCGTGTGGGCCGATAGCCGTTACTGGGAACAAGCGAGCAAGGAACTCAAGGGCAGCGGCATCGAATTGGTGAAACTGCAGCCAGGCCAACCCGGACCGCTGGAGTGGCTGGCCGAGCAAACGCCGGAAGGTGGCGTTGTCGCGGTGGACGGTGCGGTCATGGCCGTGGCCTCGGCGCGTACCCTGGGCGGCAAGTTGGCGGAGCGCGGTGCACAACTGCGTACCGATATCGACCTGTTGGATGAAGTCTGGAAAGACCGTCCGACACTGCCAAACCAGCCGATCTATCAGCACCTGCCGCCTCAGGCCACCGTCAGCCGTGGTGAGAAACTCGCCTCGCTGCGCGCTGCCCTGAAGGAGAAGGGCGCCGACTGGCACTTCATCGCGACCCTGGACGACATCGCCTGGCTGTTCAACCTGCGCGGCGGTGATGTTTCGTTCAACCCGGTGTTTGTGTCCTTTGCGCTGATCAATCAACAGCAGGCCACGTTGTTCGTGGCGCTGAGCAAAGTCGATGCCGCGTTGCGGGCGGTGCTGGAACAGGATGGCGTGACGCTGAGCGACTACAGCGAAGTGGCGGATGCCTTGCGTACGGTGCCGGCGGGCGCCAGTTTGCAGGTCGACCCGGCGCGCGTTACCGCTGGCTTGCTGGAAAACCTTGATGCTAGCGTCAAGCTGATCGAAGGACTCAACCCGACCACCCTGGCCAAGTCGCGCAAGAGCCTGGCCGATGCGGAACACATCCGCCAGGCCATGGAGCAGGACGGCGCGGCGTTGTGCGAATTCTTCGCCTGGCTGGACAGTGCGCTGGGTCGCGAACGTATCACCGAACTGACCATCGACGAACACCTGACCGCTGCGCGCACCCGTCGCCCCGGTTATGTGTCGCTGAGTTTCAATACCATCGCGGCGTATAACGCTAATGGTGCGATGCCGCATTACCACGCCACTGAAGAAGAGCACGCAGTGATCGAAGGCGATGGCCTGCTGCTGATCGATTCGGGCGGCCAGTACCTCGGCGGCACCACGGATATCACGCGGATGGTGCCGATCGGTACGCCGAGTGAAGAGCAAAAACGCGACTGCACCCGTGTGCTCAAGGGCGTGATTGCCTTGTCCCGTGCGCATTTCCCGAAAGGCATCCTGTCACCGCTGCTGGACGCGATTGCTCGCGCGCCGATCTGGGCTGAGGGCGTGGACTACGGCCACGGCACCGGGCACGGCGTAGGCTATTTCCTCAATGTGCATGAAGGTCCGCAAGTGATTGCCTATCAGGCGGCCACTGCGCCGCAAACGGCGATGCAGCCGGGGATGATCACCTCCATCGAACCGGGCACTTACCGTCCGGGACGCTGGGGCGTGCGTATCGAGAACCTGGTGCTGAACCGTGAAGCCGGCAAGACTGAGTTCGGCGAGTTCCTCAAGTTCGAAACCTTGACCCTGTGCCCGATCGACACGCGCTGCCTGGAGCCGTCGCTGCTCACGGTAGACGAGCGTGAGTGGTTCAACGCTTACCATGCCGAGGTGCGTGAGCGTCTGAGTCCGTTGCTTGACGGTGCCGCACTTGACTGGTTGCAGGTGCGCACTGCGGCTATTTGATCGCCTGCAATTCGGGCGCCTGGGCCAGGGCGTCGGCCATATAGTCGACGAATGCCTTGACCCGGGCCGATTGCCGACGATTGGGCGCCGACACCGCATGGATCGGCAGTGATTGCGGCGTGTAGTCCTGCAACAGCGCGACCACGCGGCCAGCTTTCAGATCATCATGGAACAACCACAGGGGCGACAGCGCAATGCCAAGCCCCGTCAACACCATTTCCCGCACCGCCTCTGAGTTATTGCTCTGGGCGTTGCCGGCAATGCGAACGCTGTGTCGCGTGACATTCTTTTCGTAAACCCAGAGGTTCTGGCTGCTGAGCAGGTTGAACAGCAGGCAGTTGTGCTGGCTGAGATCCTGCGGGGTTTTCGGTGCGGGATGGTTGGCCAGGTAAGCCGGGCTCGCCAGGGTGACGCGGTGGGTGGTGCCGATCTGCTTGGCGATCAGGCCGCTGTCGCGCAGTTCACCGATTCGCAGGGTCACGTCCAGGCCTTCGCTGACCATGTCCTGCAGGTGATCGTTGAGTTGTAGGTCTACTTGTACGCCAGGGTATTTCTGCAGGAAATCGCTCAAGCGTGAAGCAATCTGCAGGCGCCCGAAACTCACCGATGAGCCCACGCGCAGGGGGCCGGCGATGGCCTCTTTGCCGGTCTGGAAGCTGTGTTCGGCAGCGTCCACGGCGGCGAGGATTTCGCGACAGTGGCTGTAGTACCGCTGACCTTCGTCGGTCAGGGACAGTTGGCGCGTACTGCGGGCAATCAGCTTGCCGCCCAGTTCGGTTTCCAGGGCGCGCAGGACTTTGCTGATGGTGGGTTGGGTGGTCTGCATTTCCCGGGCGACGGCGGAGAAGCTGCCGCGTTCGATCACGCGAACGAAAATCGCCATTGCGTTGAGTTTGTCCATGGGGGCTTCCAATTCATTCTTCTTGCGCATAAGCACTATAGTCTTTTGGTGTCTTATCGGCATGAATTGGCTGGCGGATCATTGACTTCATTCTTCGATGACGCGAGACCGCCAACATGACTGATATGCACGCTTTGATAGTGGATGCCGTAGATGCGCCGTTCCGGCTGACGACAATTCCTAAACCGGTAGCCGGCGCTGGCCAAGTGTTGGTCAGAATCAGCGCCAGTGGCCTTAATCCATTGGACGGGAAAATCCGCGCCGGCCAGGCTGCCCACGCCCGGCAGCCATTACCGGCGGTGCTCGGCATGGACCTGGCAGGCACCGTGGAAGCACTCGGCCCCGACGTCGGTGATTGGCACGTAGGCGATAAGGTCTATGGGTTGGCGACCGGTATCGGTGGCGCACAGGGCTCGTTGGCCGAATACGCGGCCGTCGATGCCCGTTTGCTGGCGAAGAAACCCGAGGCCTTGAGCATGCGTGAAGCGGCGGTGTTGCCGCTGGTGCTGATCACCGCGTGGGAAGGCTTGGTGGACCGGGCGCATGTAGGCTCTGGACACAAAGTACTGATCCAAGGCGGCGCGGGCGGTGTAGGGCATGTCGCAGTGCAACTGGCGATTGCCCACGGAGCGCAGGTATACGCCACGGGATCCGCCAAGCATCGTGCGGTGATCGAGGCGCTGGGCGCGACGTTTATCGACTATCAGCAGTTGACGGTCGAGGAGTACGTCGCGCAGTACACCGCGGGCGAAGGCTTCGACATTGTGTATGACACCGTCGGCGGCGAAACGCTGGATGCATCCTTTCGAGCCGCCAAGACCTATCACGGTCATGTAGTGAGTTGCCTGGGTTGGGGGCAACACAGCCTGGCACCGCTGTCGTTTTGTGGGGCAACCTACTCGGGCGTGTTTACCTTATTGCCGTTGCTGACCGGCAAGGGGCGTGAGCATCACGGGCAGATTCTTGCCGAGGCGGCGCGGTTGATCGATGCCGGCAAACTCAAGCCGACCATGGATGGGCGTTCATTCGATTTGCACAGTGCGAACGCCGCCTACGATCTGCTCGCAAGCGGCGCGCATGGGCGCTTGGCGATCGAGATCTAACTCAGGGCTTCGCGCACAAAATCCAGACGGTCCTGACCAAAGAACAGCTGATTACCTACAAACAGGCTGGGCGCACCGAACACGCCACGTTTAACGGCCTGTTCGGTGTTGTCCTTGAGGGCGGTCTTAACCGCTTCGTCGTTGGCCAGGGTCAGAACCTCGTCGGGACTAAAACCGTGTTCGGTCAGCACGGCAGCGACAACGACGGGGTCTCCCAAGTGACGGCCCTCTACCCAGAGGGCGCGGAACAGGCAATCCACAAAGTCATCGAAGCGCTCGGGTTGGCGCAATTGAATGCCGGTGACGGCCCGCATCAACAGCAGGGTATTGATGGGAAAGTGCGGGTTGAACGTGAGCGGTACGTTGTAACGACGTGCATAGCGCGCCAGGTCATCGAACATGTAGCGACCTTTGGCGGGCACGGTGATGGGAGAGGCGTTGCCCGTGGCCTTGAACACGCCGCCCAACAGCATGGGCTTGTAAATCAGCTGCGTACCGGTTGAGGCGCACAGTGCGGGGAGCTGGGTGTAGGCCAGGTAGGTGGCGGGGCTGCCGAGGTCAAAGAAGAACTCCAGGGTTTTACTCATGGTCGATGCTCGCTGCTTATTATTGTGGGGGCGTGCTTACCAGGGTTCATTCCAGGGGCGCAGGTCCAGTTCGAACGTCCAGGCGTCGCGTGGCTGGCTGTGCAGGTACCAATAGTTATCGGCGATATGCTCGGGGTTGAGGATGCCGTCCTGGTCCTTGAGCGCGTATTTCTGCGGGAAATTGTCGCGAATGAAGTCGGTGTCGATGGCGCCGTCGACCACCACATGGGCGACGTGGATGTTTCTGGGCCCGAGTTCCCTGGCCATGCTCTGCGCGAGCGCCCGGATACCGTGTTTGGCGCCGGCGAAGGCGGCAAACCCTGCTGCGCCACGCAATCCTGCGGTGGCACCGGTGAACAAAATCGTGCCTCGATTGCGCGTGACCATGCGTTTGGCCACTTCGCGGGCATTCAGGAAACCAGAGAAGCAAGCCATCTCCCAGATCTTGAAATACTTGCGCGCGGTTTCTTCCAGGATGCTGCACGGCACGTTGGCGCCGATGTTGAACACGAAGGCTTCAATCGGACCCAGCTCGGTCTCGATCTGCTCGATCAGCGCAATGACGTCTTCTTCTTTACGTGCATCGCATGCAAAGCCATGGGCTTCGCCGCCTGCCGCGTGGATGCTGTCTACCAGCGGCTGCAATTTATCGGCGCTGCGGCGGGTGACACACGCCACGTAGCCTTCACGGGCAAAGCGCTTGGCAATGGCGCCGCCCGTTGCATCACCGGCACCCACTACCAAAACGATTTTCTTGTTGTGCGTCATGGGAACTCCCTTGGCTCAATGGTCGAGCAGGAGTCTAGTCGCAGCGCCGCAAAGGGCTGGGTTTATCGCTGGAATTAAATGAGAGCAGTCAGGGGATGACTGCTCGAACGATTACTTGCAGATGACGATCATGCTTCGACTGGTGTAGCCGGCAGGGTTGAGGCCGAAAGGGTAGTCCCCAGGTTCCTCGGAATTGTCACCGGACTTTGCGATAACCCGATAGCCCTTGGCGCCGCAAGAGTTCGTTGCACTGGTGTAGCACTGGTCCCAGGAAGAAGACAGGCCGGAACAGTTGATATGCAGCCCTTTTTTGCCACGTTTTACTTCTGTCTTGGTAGTCGCGGCACAACCTGCAATCGCCATGACCATTAACAGTATCAAAATTCGCTTCATTCCTATCCTTAATAGCCGCCTCGCAATGCTAAAGGCAGGCTCTACTCGCTCTCGGGTGTAGCGTTCGCGCTGTCCTTGTCGAAATTCTCCATGAATGACATTCGTTTACGGCTTAAACATGGCCTAAATGAGCGCTAAATGCCAGAGCTACATTCAAACAGCCTTCAATCCGCTGGAACCAGCGGCTTTGACTCGCTGCGCATGGTCACGGTGGCGCCTACGGAGGCCAGGATGATGCACGTGATTGCCAGCCATTGCGCGAGTGACAGGTGTTCGTGCAGGAACAGCAGGCCGGAGAGGGCACCGAAAGCCGGTTCGATGCTCATGAGCGTGCCGAAGGTGCGGGCGGGGAGGCGCGTCAGTGCAACCATTTCCAAAGTGTAGGGCAGGGCGGTGGACAGAATGGCGACACCGATGGCGACCGGGATCAGGGCGGGCGTCAGCAATGCGCTGCCCGCATGCACTATGCCGATAGGGGCAACAAACAACGCCGCGATCATTACGCCGAGGGCGGCGGTCTGCACGCCGTTGTCATTACCGGCTTTCTGGCCATACAGAATGTAGAGCGCCCAGCAGACTCCGGCGCCCAAGGCGTACCCCGCTCCCAGTGGGTCGATGCCGCTGCTCGCTTCGCCCATAGGGATAAGTAGGAGCAAGCCGATGATTGCCAGGGCAATCCACAGGAAGTCGACCGCGCGCCGAGAGGCATAGATAGCCACGGCAAGCGGGCCGGTGAACTCCAGGGCCACCGCAATCCCCAGAGGTACGCTGCGCAAGGACATATAGAAGAGGAAGTTCATGCCGCCCAGGGCCATCCCATAAACGATGACGGTGCGCAGGGATTTGGCCGTCAACTTGGCACGCCATGGACGTAATAGAAGCAGCATGATCACGCTGGCGAAAATCAGGCGCAGTGCCGTGGTGCCTTGTGCGCCGACAATAGGGAACATGCTCTTGGCCAGCGAGGCGCCGGACTGGATGGAGGCCATGGCAATCAGCAGCAAGCCGACTGGGAACAATGTCGAGGCCAGGCTGCGGGGGGAGGTGGTCATTTGGGAGTGTTCGTCCGAAGTCATATTAAGAGAAGCGTGGGCGCTATGATGCTTAACTGTTTGAAGTTGAGCAATATATTGCTCAATTATCCTTGGTAAGGGCTTATAACGGACGAATCTTGAGGTTTTCAGCTTCTTTGATAGAAAAACCAAATCAAGGGTTGACGGCAGATTTCAGAGGCCTATAATTCGCCCCACTTCCGGCGCAGTCGAAACGGAAAACTCTTTGGTAAACAATGGGTTATGTAGGTTTCGGCAGCAGGTTGCTTCAGTTCATCGAAGCCAAAAGGAAGTTGAAAAAGAGGTGTTGACAGCAGCGTGTAACGCTGTAGAATTCGCCTCCCGCTGACGAGAGATCGGAGGCGCAAGTGGTTGAAGTTGTTGAAGAAATCTTCGAAAGCTTCTGAAAATAATCACTTGACAGCAAATGAGGCTGCTGTAGAATGCGCGCCTCGGTTGAGACGAAAGATCTTAACCAACCGCTCTTTAACAACTGAATCAAGCAATTCG